>NZ_JAMXSJ010000030.1:0-48759 GCF_024124725.1 Halomonas sp. Ps84H-12
AACAGCTTGCTGAGTTGCGTTAGACTGTTTCATGACCTGCCTCCCTCAATAGTGGCTCTGCATTTTGGTCCCTACCTCAACGTAATCCACGACGTTGAGGAGGGGCAGGTCAATCCATGATGTCTACCGCGGCGAGTGGCGGGCTATTTGTAACGGGCAATCCAGCGCGTTAGCCAAATCCACAACGCGGCTCCAAGAATTAACAGCCCACCCACACCAAGCGCCTGTGGATAGGTGTAAATGCCTTCGCCTTCCAGCAGAAAACGCAGCACCAGAAAAATCATCACAATATGGAAAATAAACGCTTTGAGCGCGTCGCTCCCTACCATCGTTAATGGCCGTAGCGCCTTGGCTGCCGTAGCTCCACCAGCGAGTGCAGCGCCTAAAATAACCAGCGCGCCGCCCACGCTGTACAGCGTGAATTTCAGCCCAGGCGGGTGCTTGCCGTCGTTATTCGCCACCGCCAGCATCGCAGCAGAAACATCGCCTTCGGCAAAGGCCAAGCCATAGAACGCGGCGATCATCAACATCCCTACGCCCACCAGCGCCAGCACCAGCTTTCGCCTTAGCGCCGTATCAAAATAGCAGCGCAGCAAGGCTTCACCGATCAGCAGGCCCGCCAAAATTAACGGCGCACGGCTAAGCTGGCCCCAGGTGTAATGGTCTTCATGGTCTACCAACAGCGCTTTTAAGGTGTCGTTACCGCCAAAGCTCAGCCCCTGCAGCCAAGCGGAGAGCGCGGTTAAGCCAATAATAAGCGCACACCGCCCCCACAGCGGTGTACGTGCCCATAATGGAAGTACCAGCGGCACCCACAGTAGGACGATGGCGTAAAAACCGAGGATTTCTACCCAAATCGCAAAGCGCTGATAAAGCAACGCATCAACAATATCGCCTGGGGCGTAATACGGCAGCATCTCGACGACCGTCAACGCCTTGTACCAAAACCACACTTCAACCGCGCGCACCCATAGTTTTAGCCGCCGTTTTGGCCACGCCTCTGTTTGGGTAGACGCTAAAAAGGCCACGGTGAGCGCAATCCCGAAGACCAGGATGAACAGGGAAGAAGAGAACTTAGTGAGAAAATGGACGGGCACCATGCCCCAATCGGGCACGTTGCGTATTCCAATCAGCCCACTCACCGTATGGCTGAGAATCATCAGCCCGATGGCGATACCTCGTGCCAGGTCGATGGCTTCGATACGCCCTTCGGCGCGGGGTAGGCGTGGCACTTCTTGCCAGGTAAACACGTTGGGCACGTCCTTGTGATCGTGGTCAGGGTCATAGCGGAGGGATTTTGTGAAGATGCGTCTCTTACCATAGCGCATTCACGCGCATTTCCCTTCCACGCTTCGCCTCTATGACACGATAACCAGGCAGAAAATGCGTTGGCGGAGATTGTTGAGCGGATTAGGGCGGATAGGTAAGGGCTAATCCATTAGCTTTCCTCCTGCTAACATCCCTTTTTCGCCCCTTATGTCTTGAACATCTCACCCATGGATACATAAGGGGCGAAGCTCACCCATTTGCTTCATCAATAGCCCATCACATCGGGTAGCCAAGTGGCCAGTCCAGGCACAGCGATCAAAAGCAGGATAGTCGCAATAATCGGCAGCAGGAACGGCAATACGGCTTTGACCACCTGGCCGTACCTCAACCGGGTAATCCCGACCATCAGGAACAGTACCGTGCCAAAGGGCGGCGTGATGACGCCCACCGAGAGCGTGATGACCATCACGATACCGAAGTGAACGGGGTCCAACCCCGCGCTGAGGGCGGCCGGTACGACGATGGGCGTGAAAATCAGGATGCTCTCGATCACCGACATGAAGCAGCCGATCAGCAGGAAAAACAGCGCAAAACAGAGCAGCAGCACGATGGTGGGCATATCGATGCTGGCGACCTGGCCTGCCAGCGCCTGGGGGATACCCATACGGACCAGAATCCAGCCGTAGAAGCTCGATACCGCGATGATCAGCAGAATGACCGCGCTGAACATCAGGGTTCTACGAAACGCCAGGAATAAATCCCGCCAGTTCAAATCTCGATAGATCAAGCCCCCCAGAACAACCGCGTAAAGCGAGGCAATGGCGCCAGCCTCCGTGGGTGTAAAAAAGCCACCCCAGATACCGCCAACGATAATCGCCGGCATCATCAGCGGTAGAATGGCACGCTTGCCAGTGCGGGCCACTTCACAAGCATCGAAGGGGACTGGCTTGGGCATCACCACCTTGCCACTTGCCGAGAGCAACACGGTCATTCCCATGAGCAACAGCGCCATCAAGATACCCGGCAATAACCCCGCCATGAAGAGTCCACCAATGCTCACATTGGCCAGCCAGCCATAAACGACGAGCGCAATGCTGGGCGGCAGGATAGGGCCGATGACGCTGGAGGCCGCCGTAATACCGGTGGAATAGCCCATCTCGTAGCCGCGCTCCTTCATGGCCTTGATTTCGATACTGCCCAGCCCAGCAGCATCGGCAACGGCTGTGCCTGACATGGTGGCAAAAATAGAGCTGGCCACCACATTGGCGTGACCCAGGCCGCCCTTGGTAAAGCCTACTAAAGCGGTAGCAAAGTCAAAAATACGCGTGGTGGTGGAGCCCACGTTCATGATATTGGCGGCCAGAATGAACAGCGGAATCGCCAGCAGCGTGAAGTTGTTGAGGGTTTGCACCATGCGCAACGGCAGCAGCTCCACCGGCAGGCCCCCCGCCCCGGTTACCGTCAGGGCAATGAAGGAGGTCACCCCAATGGCCACCACCACGGGCAACCCAATGGCCATTAGGGCCAGCAAGCCCCCTACGAATACGAGCAATTCCATCATGGCTGCGTGGGCTCCTCTTCACGGGGCGCTTCCAACCAGGCCACGGGGCCACGCAGACATTGCCACAGGGCAATCAACGCCATGCCCATAAAGCTGAAAAAGATACCGTAATAGAGGTAACTAAAACTGATGCTGAGCGAGACGGTTTTATTGTTGGCGCTCACGTCCGACATGATCCACGCCCCCCAAGCGGCAAGCGCGAAAAATCCGCAAGAGATTAAGGTGGTAACACGGTACTGAATATTTTTACCCAGACCGGAAAGTTTATGGCTAAACAAATCCACCACTAAATGCTCACTGCGAACCCACGCGGATAACGAACCAAAGCCAATGGCATAAATTGCCAGTAGCGACGCCACCTCTTCTGTCCAGGGCATCCCCAGCCCCAACAGGTCACGGGCAATGACGGCCGCCACGATCAACAACAGAATAGTGGCCATGAGAGCAACGCCCACCCCGTCGCAAAGACGAGTAACGCTGCGTAGCGTATAGAAAGCCATTCGATCCAGCCCTTTGCTGGGCGCTACAGCGTCTTCCACAGGAGAACTCCTTACCCTGACGTCTTTTTGGTCGTCTATGGAAACTAGTGGTAATCAAACACTTATTTGGACAGTAAAACAGCGACGGCCCAATGGGCCGTCGCGATGCCTGCTCAGCGCTTGTTACTGGCCTTGGTTACCCAGTGCATCTTCACGAACGCCATCGGCCATATCAGCCATGACTCGGTCAATGGCCGGTAACGCGGCTTCACGGAAAGGTGCAACGTCTGGCTCGATCACGGTCATGCCTTCCTCTTGAAGGGATTCGAGATAGAACTCGTCGAGTTCGCGCTCTTGCTCTGAACCGTATTGACGGGCCACGTCGATCGCTTCTTCGATCAGCGCTTGGTCGTCGGCTTCGAGGCCGTCCCACCAGCGTGAACTGGCCACCCAGCTCCACGGGAATTGTACGTGGCTGGTCATGATCAGGTAGTCCTGTACTTCCCAGAGACGACGAGTGTAGGGGGAGGAGAGCGAGTTCTCATGGCCATCGACCTGACCGGTCTGCATGGCAAGATAAATTTCGGGCGCGGGCACGTTGACGACCTGAGCACCGATCTCTTCCCACACTTCCAGCCATACTGGCAGCGACGGTAGGCGCAGGCGGAAACCTTCCAGATCGTCCGGCGTGTGGATCTCTTTATTCGCCGTCATATGGCGGGGCCCGCGGTGCTGCAAACCAAAATACTTCAAGCCGCCCTGGCTTTCGGCTTGCTCTACCAGTGCTTGGCCGGAGGGACTCTCCATGTAGGCATCCACGTCCTCCCAAGTGGTGAATACGAAAGGAACCGTAATGGCGTCATATTCAGGCGCATACTGCTGGCGCCAGTTACCGCCGGTGATGGAGAGCTGGGTTTGACCCAAGTTGAGCAGTTCCAGCACGGCGTTTTCTCCGCCTAGCGAACCGGCTAGGAAAGGCCGCACGTCAAAGCGGCCGGGCGCTTTCTCTTCCAAATACTCGGCGAAGCGCTCCACGGCGGCACTTTCGGAACCGCCCTCGCTCATCGTGTTGTTCACTTGAATTTCAATCGGGTTGGCAAGAACGAACGGAGCTGTCGTTAACATGCCCAGGGTAGCCAGTGTGGCAAGCAGTTGTTTCCGCATGGGATGGCTCTCTACGGTTGTCGTTATTGGGTGTGGTGCTGATTCGATCTTGAAACAAGCCGCCGAACGGCTCAAATCGGCGTTCGAGAAGGCTGGCTTCGTCAATGACGATGGCTGCAATCGCCCTGAAATTGGTCCCCTTTTAGGCGATGTTGCAAAAAGCTGCGACTAAAGATGGATACTCAAGCGCTCGGGTTCGTTACCCAATGGCGCCACCCCGAGAGGTTCCATGACAATTCAGTGTGGGAGTATTCTCAATGCACGAAACCGAGCAGGTCGTGTTTATCACCGGTGCCACGTCAGGCATTGGGCTGGCATGCGCGCACCTTTTTGCCGAAGCTGGCTGGGCACTGGTATTGACCGGGCGGCGTCAGGACCGCCTGGCGCAGCTGCAGGCCACCTTCGAACAGCGCGTGCCTACCCATACGGCGGCTTTGGACGTCAGCGACGCCGAAGCGGTGGCCAGTGTGGTGGCAGCCTTGCCCGAGCGTTTTCAGCAAGTGCACACGCTGATCAATAGTGCTGGGCTTGCGCTGGGCAAGGATCCGGCACCGCAAGCATCGCTGGAAGACTGGCATCGCATGATCGACACCAATATCAAGGGGCTGGTCAACGTTACCAAGCACCTGCTGCCGCTGCTGAGCGCTTCCACCCCAGGGGCCACGATCATCAACCTGGGCTCCATTGCCGCCAATACGCCCTACCCGGGCGGCCATGTTTACGGTGCCACCAAGGCTTTCGTGGAGCAGTTCAGCTATAACCTGCGCTGTGACGTGGGCCCGCTGGGTATTCGCGTCACGGACCTGGCCCCCGGCATGACGGCCAGCGAGTTCACCCTGGTGCGCATGAAGGGCGACCAGAGCCTCGCCGACCGATACTACGAAGGTGCGCAACCGCTCCAGCCAGAAGATGTGGCCACGCAGGCGCTGCATGTGGCGTCCCTGCCTGCCCACGTCAACATCACCCGCCTGGAAGTCATGCCCGTGTGTCAGCAGTGGTCAGCGCCGACCATTTTGCGCCACCAGACGTAAGCGTTGGCCCGACGACTTACGCCGGGCCAACCACATGCTTCACTTCCAGGTAGGCACTCAACCCCCAAGGGCCCAGCTCGCGACCAATACCGCTGCGCTTGAAGCCACCCCAGGCGGTTTCGGGCAGTACGAGCTGCTCGCTGTTGTACCAGATACTGCCCGCTTTCAGCTGGCGGCCAATGCGCTTGGCGCGCTCCGGGTTGCTGCTGATCACCGTGGCGGCGAGGCCAAAGTCACTGTCATTGGCAAGCCGAATGGCTTCGGCCTCGCTTGCCACGCTGCGACCGCAAAGCACGGGGCCGAAGATCTCTTCTTTCCACAGACGGCTCTCTACCGGCACATCGCGGTAAAGCGTGGGTGCCAGAAAATAGCCTTGGGTGGGTAGCGTTCGGTGCCGCCCATCGCGCACCACCGTCAGCCCTTCCTGCTCGGCAATATCGAGATAGCGCTGTACGGCATCGCGCTGCCTGGCGCTGGTCAACGGCCCCAGGTCGGTGCCTTCAGCGAGCGGGTCTCCCAGCGTCAGCGCGTCCATACGCTCGGCAAGCGCCGCGTAGAGCGCCTCGGCAACGTCTTCGTGCACCAGCAGTCGCGAGGTGGCAGAGCAAATCTGCCCGGCGTTGAAGTAGATACCCGCCATCACCCAGTCAGCGGCCTGGGCGGGGTCGGCATCGTCCATCACCAGGATGGGGGATTTGCCGCCCAGCTCCAGCGATACGCTCGCAGTGCGGGCGCTGGCGGCCTGCATGACGGCCTCGCCCACGCGGTTACTGCCGGTAAAGGAGATTTTATCCACACCTGCATGGTGAGTGAGCGGCGCGCCAATGCCTTCGCCGTCACCATTGAGCAGATTTAGCACGCCTGCAGGCAAACCGATTTCCAGCGCGATCTCTGCCAGCACTTGTTCAGGCAGCGGCGTCACTTCTGAAGGTTTAAGTACCGCAGTGCAGCCCGCCGCTAGGGCAGGTGCCAGCTTCCAAGCACTGGTCACTAAGGGGAAGTTCCATGGCGCAACCAATCCCACTACCCCAACCGGGTCGTGATACGTACGCGCTTCAACGCCTTCTATGCCGACACTGACCCGCTCCCCTTGCCGGGCATCCAGCGCTTTGGCCTGTTTGGCGTAGTAGCGGTAGCAGGCAATCGCATCGTCTAGATCAATACCTGCTTCCACCAGTGGCTTACCGTTATTGGTGGCCGACAGTGTGATCAATGCCTCTCGGCGAGACTCCAGTGCATCAGCAAATCCATCGAGGTAGTTGGCACGTGCGGCCCCACCCAACGCCTGCCACTTCGGCTGCGCCTGCTGAGCAGCTTTGACGGCAGCATCCACGTCTGCCGCATCCCCTGCGGTGACCTGTGCGATACGCTCTTCGCGGTAAGGGTTCATCACGTCGAGCAAACGGGTGCCCTTCGATGCAACCCACTGGTTGTTGATGAACTGCTTATCTAGCAGAGAGGCTTGCTCCATTTTAGATGTCGTAGACACGATTAAGGCTCCTTAAAGCTCGTGTTGGCGAAGCCAATCATCAATGAGTTGGCGTAAGTGCTGGCCGCTAAAGCTGGGAAAATGCCCCCATGAACAGTACGAACCGGCAACTGGCGTAGCCGACGCATACTAGCGGCATAGTCGGCGAGGTCGCTGTGCCATAGATCTTCAATGAGCGGGCCCTCGTAGATGAGATCACCAGAGATGAGCGTTTGGCTGTTTACTTCCCACAGTGCGATACCGCCGGGTGAGTGGCCCGGTGTATGAATCACCTCCCACTGCCGGTTACCCAAATCCAATATCTCGCCTTCTTCTAGCGGGGCAACCATTTGCGGTGCCTTAATACGGTAGCGATCATGAGAATAGGGCTGGGGAGGAAGCGCCTCGAACATATCGTCACTAAGAAACTGATCCGCTAGTGTTCGCGTGTTATCAGGTGAGGTAAGAATATCCGCTTCTGAGGCATGAACATGACAGTAACCAAATTCATGAGCCGCACCGATATGGTCGAAATGGGTATGACTGGCGACTGCTAGAAGATCCCGCTCACTCAACAGCGCCACCTGTTCACGCAACGGCACTGCGCCCAGACCAAAATCGACGACCATACCGCGCTGTCTGCCCTGAACATGCCAGATGTTGCAGCGATAAAACGGTTTTATCCACGGTTCATCAACTAGAGTGATGCCGTTTGCCTTGGCGGTGGTTCGATACCACTGCTTTTCGCTGATACGTTGCAGACTCATACAGCCACCCGCTTTCCAGCCACCGATTTACTAGCCACAAAGTAGAGCGCGCCAGTGATGACGAACACGGGCAGCGATGCACCAAACGAGAGAGGAGCCACCCAATTCCAGTAATAGGCCAGCAATGCGCCTACGCCATAACTTCCCAGTGCCAGCCAGTTAAAGGCTGGCAGGTTATGCTCAGCTTGGATGAGCTGTAACGGTTTATAGCGCTCCCGGCCCAATAGGTAGTAATCGACGATCATGAGTGAAAAGGCGGGAATAAAGACACTGCCGATAATTAATAGAAAGGTCTGGAATTGATCAAGGATGCCCGGAATGAGCGCACCGATGACCGACACCACACCAATGATTAGCGCTGGTTTCCAAAACGGCACGCTAGGGCGCACGCTCATAAATGAAAGCGTCGCGCTGTAGACACACATAACGTTGGTGGTGAGCACTGAAAAGAAAATAACCAATGCAGCCGGTAAGCCAAAACCAAAACCGCTGAGCAGAGCCGTCGGGTCATAGGTGGGTTCTCTACCAATACTGATCGACAGCGCTGATACGGTAGCGCCTAACCCCATGGCAATAAGTGTAGCGACCACATAGCCGCCCCAAGTGCCCACAACGGCGGCTTTGAGCGAACGGCAATGGCGGTTGTAATCGGCTGCCAAGGGAATCCACGAGAAGGCTGTAGCGACGACAATATCGAACACCACGCCACCACCCAATACTCCCTCGGGTTCCAACCGGGTTATGCTAGGCAGGTCGTAATGCCGGTTGAGCGCGAAGAGCACCACAGCGGATAACCCCAACATTAGTAGCGCTGCTATCTTCTCAACTTTCTCGATCCCCAAATGACCGCGTAGAGCAATCAGAACGACCAGAGTCTCACAAATAACCGTAAAGAGCGCTACGTTGGAGTAACCCGTCAGGCTCTCGACGGCATAATCAAGACTCATACCCGCTAGCAGCGCCTGAATCCAACTCCAAGCAATCAGGGCTAACAAATTTACCCAGGCGGGAAAGTTAGCGCCCTTGCGACCAAACGTACCTCGCGCTAGCACCATGGTGGTCATACCGGTTTGCTGCCCCATGGCACCGATTAGCACTAGCGGAATAATACCGATCGCTGAGCCTATCAAAATCAGCCCCATAGCGTGCTGAAAGGTGAGATCCGGCACTAAGAACATACCGGTCAATATCGTGGTGACCACGACATTCGCACCTAGCCAAAGCGCAAAAGTACCGGGCAAGCCCAAGCTGTGCTCCACATCGTCAGCAGACAGCGTATCTTGACCAAAAACACGTTTAGTTTTCATTATTATCTCCTGTTTAGAGCAAGCTCTTTTGCCAGGCAGCGGCGTCAATCTCGATCAGTAGCGGCCCGCGGGGAGCACGATTGGCGAGCGCTCTGGAAAGTTCAGCGGGGCTCTCTACCAGCATGCCGGGGCAGCCAAAGCCTTCGGCCAAGGTGAGAAAATTGGGCGCTTGAATATCGACCCCCAGGCGGGCCACCCCGTTGGCATCCATATAGCGGCGGATCTCTTCATAACCGGCGTTGTGCCATAGCACGATGACCACTGGCAGGCGGGCTTCCACCGCAGTGGCAAGCTCCGAGAGCGTAAACATCACTCCGCCGTCTCCCACCAGCGCGACGACGGGGAGATCAGGCCGGGCTAGCTGTGCCCCTAGTGCCGCAGGCAGCCCATAGCCCAAGGTGCCGTAGCCGGTAGAGGCATTGAAGTAGCGCCTGGGCGCAGGCTGACTGACCAGATGGTTACCGGCATACACCGGCGCGGTGGAATCGCCGACCAGGATGGCCTCAGGCAGGTGGTCGGCCAGCGCGGCATAAAGCGGTACGAAATCGCGAAACGCAGGATCATTGGCCAAATCCAATGCGTTTAGCGCAGCGGCCGTTCGCTCGGCGCCCTGACGTTTCAGCGGCGCTGAAAAATGCTCAAGCAGAAGCTCCAAACTGCGCCCGGCATCACCCACCAAACCCAGCGTGGTGCGCTGATTGCGCGCCAGTTGCTCGGGGTCCAGGTCGATTCGAATCAGTGTGCCGTTGAGGTGAAAACCGTCGTCGAAAACGACGTCATAGTCGGTTTCGCCCAGCTCGGTGCCTATGGCCAGAATCACATCGGCACTGGCAGCCAGCTCCCTGACGGCAGGCAGCGCGGCATTGGCCCCCAGGTCCAGCGGGTGATCACGCCCCAGCAGCCCCTTGGCGTTGATGGTCGTCACCGTGGGCGCATCCAGTTGCTCAACCAGCGCTCGCGCGGCTGCTGGCGCTGACACACAGCCACCCCCCAACAGCACCAAGGGCTGCCTCGCCGCCTGGAGCAAGCGAGCCGCTTCGGCCACGCCTTCCGGGTCGGGGGCCGCTCGGTATAGCGTTGGCGCTTGCCAACTGGTCGGCACGGGTACGGGTGCATTGAACAGATCGATGGGGATTTCTATATGCACCGGGCCTGGGCGAGCACCGTTGAACACGGCAAAGGCGCGGGCAAGTACCTCCGGCAGCGTGCTGGCATCCAGCAGGGTGTGGCTGAACCGCGCCACGCCGCTAACCATCTGCTGTTGGCTGGGCAGTTCGTGCAGGCGCCCTTGGCCCAGGCCCAGCGTATCGCGACGATTGACGCTGGAGATCACCAGCATGGGGATGGAGTCCGCCAGGGCTTGGCCCATGGCGGTGGCCATATTGGTCATCCCCGGCCCGGTGATAATTAAACACACCCCCGGCTGACCGCTGGCACGGGCATAACCATCGGCCATGAACCCCGCCCCTTGCTCATGGCGCGGGGTGATGTGCGCCACCTCGCTGCCCTCCAGGCCACGGTACAGCTCCACGGTATGCACGCCGGGAATGCCAAACAGTGCGCGCACGCCGTAAGTATCGCGCAGCAGGTGAATCAGCAGCTCGGCACAGGTCATTGTCGTTGACTCGTTCATACCAGGCCCCTTAGAAGAAAAACGTGTGGGCCATAAAGGCGATGATCGGCAGCGTAATCGCGGTACGCAGCAGGAATACCACGGCCAGTTCCCAGAACTTGATGGGAATCTTCGACTTGAGCAGCAGTGCACCAATCTCCGACATATAGACCAACTGCGTCATGGAAAGGCAGGCAATCACGAAGCGGGTCAGCTCGCTTTCAATACTGGTAGCCAACACGGCGGGCAGGAACATATCGGCAAAACCGACGAGCGTTGCAGGGGCAGCCGCCTGGGCTTCAGGAAGACGCAGCAGCTCCAGTACCGGCACCATGGGGTACGAGAGCCAGGTAAACAGCGGCGTGAACTCGGCCAGAATCAGCGCCACGGTGCCAATCGCGAATACCAGCGGCAACAGCGTAAGGAAGATATCGATGACGTTAAGAAGCGCTAAACGCGCCAACTCTTTAGGGCCCGGTGCGCCCGCTGCGCGGCGGGTTGCCTGCAGCAGGCTGTAGCGGAACAGGCCCACATTTTCGGTGCGCTCTTCGCTTAACTGGCAACCTACCGGCTCGTAGTAATCGTCGGCTTTACGCGACAGCGGCGGAATCCGCGAGACAATCACCGCGGCGATTAAACCCGACACCACAACGGTAAAGTAGAACGGCACGAATAGGTGGTTGAGGTTGACGAAATTAACCACCAGCAGACTAAACGCAATGGATGCAACAGAGAAGTTCGTCGCAATCACCGAGGCTTCGCGGCCATTGTAATAGCCTTGCTCGTACTGCTGGGCAGTAATCAGCACGCCTACCGTTCCCGACCCCATCCACGAAGCGGTGGCATCAATAGCACTGCGACCCGGTAAGTTGAAGATGACGCGAAACGGCTTGCGCACCATGGTGCCAATGAACTCCATGAAACCAAACTCGACCAGAAACGGCAGCAGCAGCGCAGCGAAAAAGAAGAACGTCAGCAGCACCGGTGCCAGGTCGTTCAGCATCACGCCGCCGGTAAAGGACGCCGTCACGAACTCAGGGCCGACCTGAAAAAAGGTCATGATGACGAAGACGGCCCCCAGAACGCGCATGGCAATCCATACGGGGCCCACATCGAACATCTCCTTGAAGTGGCCTTGCTGTGCCCAGGCAGGCTTTGCCAGCTTGACGTACAGCGTCACCATCACGGAAACGCACAGCACGCCTAGCGCAATGGCAGGCAGCACCCCACCCAGCAGGGTCTGCAGGCCATCGGCCATCAGCCCCATGCCGATATTGACGGTCTCACCAAACTGAAAAGGGATCAGAAACAGCAGCACGCCGATCAGCGAAGGAATCAGAAACTTCAGCAAATGCGCGCGGGGTATCGACGTGGACGAAGCGGATACTTCCAGCGTCGCGTTAGAGTGTGACATACGGTTCACCTATTGGATGTGATTATTGGAGGTGGGCTGGCGGCGTCCTGAAAGGGAGCACCGCTCCCCTTCCTGTGTATTGTCATCCGCGCCTTGTCAGGTCGGCGCTTGGTGCAGGGCACTTTTGCAGGCAGCGCTTACGGGCGGCGTTGCGCTGCGGGCAGTACGCAGAGCATTTCATACAGCAGCGTGGCGCCCATCAGCGCCGTGTTGCCGCTGGGGTCGTACGGCGGCGACACCTCGACCAGGTCCCCGCCCACGATGTTCAAGCCAGCGGCACCACGCACGATTTCCAGCCCTTGAGCAGAGGTCAGCCCGCCCATTTCCACCGTGCCGGTACCGGGGGCGACCGAAGGGTCCAGACCATCGATGTCGAAACTGATGTACACGGGGGTATCGCCCATTTGCTCACGCACTTCAGCCATCAGTGGGGCCAGCGAGCGGTACCAGCACTCCTCGGCGGGCACTACGCGGAAACCCTGCTTGCGGCACCAGTCGAAATCCTCCGGGGCATAGCCGGTTCCACGCAGGCCGATTTGCACGACCTTGTTATGAGCCAGCAGCCCTTCCTCCTGGGCGCGGCGGAACGGCGTGCCATGGGCAATGGGCTCACCGAACATGTGCTCGTTCACATCCGCGTGGGCATCGATATGGATCAAGCCCACCGGGCCGTGCTTTTTGGCCATGGCGCGTAGAATCGGCAGCGTCAGCGTGTGCTCGCCCCCCAGCGTCAGAGGAATGCAGTCATGCTTCAGCACGTCGTCGTAGAAGGCGGTGATGATGTCGACGCTTTTCGGCAGGTGAAAGGTGTTGATGGGTACGTCACCGATATCGGCGACCTGAAGCCGCTCGAAGGGAGCCGCCCCCGTGGCCATGTTGTAGGGGCGCAACATGCGCGATTCATCGCGAATCTGGCGTGGCCCCAGTCGGGTACCCGGGCGATTGGAGGTGCCGATATCCATGGGAATGCCGATAAATGCCGCGTCCAACCCTTCTGCGCTCTGTTGCGTGGGCAGGCGCATCATGGTGGCGGGGCCTGCAAAGCGTGGCATGGTGTTGCCGCCCAGCGGCTGATTGAATTCCGACATCGTTCTCTCTCCTTGGATTTATTGTGGCCAGCCTGACGGGCTGGCGCTTCAGCGATTTATCCAGCTCATACCGCTCATGTATCGTTGATGCACAGTTCAATACACAGACCACTGCACAGACCATGCCAAGTCACCTGCGCTGATAAATAGGGAGGTTTACCGCCCCATCGATGCAAAAATGAATCGCAACGCCAATGAAATGATGCAAAAATGAATCAATGAGTCATATTTGCATTATCCTGTTCATCTAACGATACAAAAGCCGGTGCGGTAGATAAGGAAGACGCATGAGTGAAATCGACAGGCGCGTACTGCAAACCATCGTGGAAACCGCCAATGACCACTTCTTTATCGTCAGCGGCGACGGTCAGATTATGGATATCAGCCCCGGTGCCGAGGCGGTATACGGCGTATCACGGGAGGAGCTGCTTTCCAGCAGCGTTCAACAGCTCCAGGCCGCCGGTGTTCTGAAACCGTCCATCACCATGGAAGTCATCCGCACTCGACAGCCCGCTCAGCTAATGCAAATCACCGGCACGGGCCGCCGCGTCATTGCCGAAGCCTACCCCGTGTTCGCCAACGGCAAGCTGGAGCGCATTGTCAGCCGCTCACGGGATTTGACCGACCTTCAGCTGCTGCAGGACGAATACGCTCTGCTGCAAAAACGTTTTAGTGAACACTTGAAACGCAGCCAGGCCGCCCCCGATGCCGAAGAGCAAGCGCTGGATGCTGCGCTGGACCACCTTCAGGTCAGAAGCCATGTGATGCGGGAAATCGCCCTGTTGCTCAAGCGCGTGGCATCATCGGATGCCAACGTGCTGATGCTGGGGGAGTCTGGCGTGGGCAAGACAGCCTTTGCCAAGCAGCTCCACCGCTGGAGCGAGCGCCATCATGGCCCGTTCATCGAGGTCAACTGCGCAGCGATCCCGGAAAACCTGTTCGAGTCGGAGATGTTCGGCTACCAGCCCGGCGCCTTCAGCGGTGCCGCGCGGCAAGGCAAGGCCGGACTGCTGGAGCAGGCCGAAGGGGGCACGCTCTTTCTGGATGAAATTGGCGAGCTGCCACTGCTGATGCAGACCAAACTGCTGAAAGTGATTCAAGATGGCAGCTTGACCCGGTTGGGCGACACGCGGGCTCGTCGCGTCAATTTCCGGCTGGTCGTGGCGACCAATCAGGACTTGGCCAAACGGGTCGAAACCGGCCTGTTCAGGCTCGACCTCTACTATCGTCTGAACGTCATCCCCATCACGCTGCCCCCGCTACGCGAGCGCCGCGAAGACATTCCCGTGCTGGTGGAAGCCTGCCTGACCCGGCTGAACCACCGCTATGGCCGCCAAAAAATCATCAGTAACCCGGCCTGGTCGACGCTGATGGGCAGCGACTGGCCCGGCAACGTGCGGGAGCTGGAAAACTGGCTGGAAAGAGCCTGGCTCTCAAGCCCCGGCGACCAGATCGAAGCGCCCGCGGCACCTTCGGCCTCTGAGCCACCCGACACACCGCTGCCCACTGCGTGGCTGACGTCCCCAGCGGCGTCTCTGCAACAGGACGAAAGCCTGAAGGAGTACCTGGCGCGCATCGAGCGCGAGACCTTGAGCCAACTGTGCGGCACTCTGCCCAGCACGTATGCCATCGCCAAACGTTTGGGCATCAGCCAATCCAGCGTCGTGCGCCGCCTGCAGCATTACGGCATCAAGATCACCCCGTGATCGCCTCACGACATCAACCTGACATCCAGGCGTCATACAAACGCAACACCTTGCTCTCACTATAGATCGTCGCCACGCATGACGGATGAGAGCCATGAACCAATCGCGCATTCGCCTGGCAGGCGTCTCCAAGCACTGGGGCGCGACCACGGCAGTCAACGACATTTCCTTCGATATCCAGCCTGGGCAGTTCGTCATTCTGCTGGGGCCGTCGGGCTGTGGAAAATCCACCACGCTGCGCATGATCGCAGGTTTGGAAGAAGCCAGCGGCGGGGAGATTCATATTGGTGAGCGCGATGTGACACGCCTGCCACCTGGCGACCGTGGGCTGAGCATGGTGTTTCAGTCCTATGCGCTATTTCCGCATTTGAGCGTGGCCGACAACATCGTCTTTGGCCTGCGCAGCCGGAAGGTAGCGAAGGCAGAACGGCAGCAGCGCCTGGCCCAGGTGGCCGAGCTGGTGGACCTGACGGATTACCTGCACCGCAAACCGGCCCAGCTTTCCGGCGGCCAGCGTCAGCGGGTGGCGCTGGCGCGAGCGATTATCTCAGAGCACCCCATCTGTTTGATGGATGAGCCGCTGTCCAACCTAGATGCGCGGCTGCGCAGCGATATGCGCAGGGAGATCAAAGCCCTGCAATCACGACTCGATATGACGGTGGTTTACGTCACTCACGACCAGGTGGAGGCCATGAGCATGGGAGACCGTGTGATCTTGATGCAACAGGGACATATCGTGCAGGACGGCACACCCGACGCGCTTTATAACCAGCCCGCCAGTGCGTTTGCCGCCAGCTTTATTGGCAGCCCGGCCATGAACCTTTTGCCTCTAGTGCAAGGTGACCAGGGGGCCGTTATCGAGGGCGAACCCTCGACCCCAGTGGCTCCCATGGAGGCCGCCGGAGGGCAGCTGGGCGTGCGCCCTGAAGATATCGAACTGCGCCCAGCATCCGAGGCAGGCATTCCGGCCCAGGTACTCAGCGATGAGTACTTAGGTGCCGACACGATTGCCCATGTCGCCGTCGGCAATCACACCGTGCGCGTTCGCCTGAGCGGTAAGCAAGCGCTCTCGGGTAAGCCCTGCAAACTCTACTGGACGCCAGATAGCGCCCATTTGTTTGATCGAAAAGGTCTGCGTCAGCAAGCGTTAGCGCCCCTTGCCTTACCCGCTTCGCATCGAAGCGTACCGCGCCCGCCCGCCGTGGGCTCTTTCCAATACTGACCGCTCTCATACTGACAACATCACAAACACATGTGGAGTCTCTCATGCGTTCTCAGTTCTCTTTTGCAATGACAGCCATCGCCGCAGCACTGTTAGGTGCCAGCCACGCCAGCGCTAACAGTGTCGACTTGACGATGTACTACCCTGTTTCCGTGGGCGGCGCACTGACCGAGGTCGTTGACAACTTGGTGGAAGAGTTCGAAAGCGAACACCCGGATATCAATGTGGAAGCCATCTACGCGGGCAACTACGACGACACCCGCGTGCGCGCCATGTCCGCCATGGAGGCAGGGGATGCGCCTCAGCTCTCGGTGCTGTTCTCCATCGACCTGTACGAGCTGATCGAGCAGAACGCCATCGTGGCCTTTGATGACCTCATCGACACAGAGGAAGAGCGCGCGTGGCTGGATGGCTTCTACCCCGGCCTGATGGAGAACGGTCAGTTGGATGGCAAGACCTACGGCATTCCCTTCCAGCGCTCTACCATCGTGCTGTTCTGGAACAAGGACGCCTTTGCAGCCGCTGGCCTGGACCCGGAAACGCCGCCGGAAAACTGGGAAGAGATGGCCGAGATGGCCGCCACCGTGCGCGAAGCCACGAACGGTGAACAGTGGGGCGTGATGGTGCCGTCCACCGGCTACCCCTACTGGATGTTCCAGGCCTTTGCCTTCCAGAACGGCCATCGTCTGATGAACGACGATGGCACCGAGGTCTACTTTGATGACCCGGCCGCCATCGAAGCCCTCGAATACTGGGTGTCGCTGGCCACCGAGCACGACACCATGCCCAGTGGCACCATCGAGTGGGGCACCCTGCGCCAGAACTTCCTCGAGCAGTCCACCGCCATGATGTGGCACACCACGGGTAACCTGGCCGCGGTACGCAACGAGGCCAATTTCGAGTTTGGCGTCGCCATGCTGCCCATGAAGACCCAGCGCGGCAGCCCCACCGGTGGCGGCAACTTCTATATCTTCGAAGATGCCAGTGAAGAGGAGCAGCGCGCAGCGATGACCTTCATCCGCTGGATGACCGCCCCCGAGCGTGCCGCCGCCTGGTCCATCGAAACCGGCTACATGGGCGTCAGCCCCGCCGCCTATGACACCGAGGCATTGCAGCATTACGTGGAAGAATTCGCCCCTGCCGCCGTGGCTCGGGACCAGCTCGAACACGGCACTGCCGAACTCTCTACCTACCAGGGTGGCCGAGTGCGCCGTGCCCTGGATAACGCCGTGCAAGCCGCACTGACAGGGCAAATGAGCCCTGCCGACGCGCTGAGCCAGGCCCAGCGTGAGGCCGATGCGGCGCTGCGCCGCTATGCCCGGTAAGCGCCGATAGGCGGACGTTTCCATGCTCGCCGGGGTTCGCCTCGGCTTTTTCTCATCACGGCGGCCCCATGAACCTGAACGCCCATCGAACGATGCAGCTTTACGGCGCCCTGCTGCTTCTACCAGCAGCGCTGCTGCTCACTGCGTTTGCCTACTTGCCCACGGTCACCACCGTGATCAACAGTCTCTTTTTGCCCGGCTTTCGCGGCGAGCCCGCCGCCTTCGTCGGGCTCGACAACTATCGCGTGCTGATGGACGACCCGACGTTCTGGAAAGTCGCCCGCAACAACCTGCTGTACGCGCTGGGTACGATTCCCACGTCCATGGCGCTGGCACTGGGCATGGCGCTGCTGGTCAATGCCCGCCTGCCCGGGCGCGGGCTGGTACGCATGGCCTATTTCACGCCCACCATTCTGCCCATGATCGCCGCCGCCAATATCTGGATGTTTTTCTACGCCCCGCAGATAGGGCTATTCAACAAGCTGCTCGGCGCCCTGGGACTTGCCGGGGTGAACTGGCTGGGCGACCCCGGCGTGGCGCTGGGGTCGGTCATCGTCATGTCGGTGTGGAAAGAAGCGGGCTTTTTCATGATCTTCTACCTGGCCGCGCTACAGGCCATCCCCCCGGAGCTCAAGGAAGCCGCTGACCTGGAAGGCACGAGCCGCTGGAGCTTCTTTTGGCGAGTGACGTTTCCCCTGCTGATGCCCACCACGCTGTTCGTACTGATCAATGCGCTGATCAATGCGGTGCGGGTGGTCGACCACCTGTTCATTCTGACCAAGGGCGGGCCCAATAACGCCACCAACCTGCTGCTGTATTACGTCTACGAGAACGCCTTTTCGTTCTTCGACCGCACCATGGCGGCCACCATCACCGTGGTCATTCTGCTGGTATTGGCGGTGGTGGCCACGCTGAAGTTCACGATTCTGGACCGCAGGACGCACTACCAATGAGTACCTTCTCTTTTCCGGTGTCGCCACGGCGCACCCTGGCGCTGCCCCGCCTGGAAACCCTGGCGGCCTGGCTGCTGGCCGTGATCTGGATCTTTCCGCTGCTTTACGCGGTGTGGGCCGCGATTCACCCGCCCGCCTACATGGTACTTTTCGATCTGCTGGCGCCTTTGACGCTGGACAACTTCACGAACGCCTGGGCACAGGCCCCCTTTGCGCGTTACTACCTGAACACCTTCGCGCTGGTGACCGGCGTGGTACTGGCCCAGTTCGTGGTCTGCACGCTGGCCGCCTTTGCCTTTGCCCGCTTTCCGATCCCCGGCAAGCACCTGCTGTTCATGCTGGTACTGATTCAGCTGTTCGTGTTTCCCGAAGTGCTGATCGTCGAAAACTACCGTATCGCCAGCGAGCTGGGGCTGATCAATACCATCACCGGCATTGGCCTGCCCTACGTGGCCAGCGCCTTCGGCATTTTCCTGCTGCGTCAGACCTTCAAGACCATCCCCCGAGAGCTGGAGGACGCCGCCCGTATCGAGGGCTGTGGCTGGCTGGAAATCCTGTGGAAGGTCTACGTGCCGCTGGCCAAGCCCACCTATCTGGCCTACGGGCTGGTGTCGATCAGCCACCACTGGAACAACTTCTTGTGGCCGCTGGTGGTGACCAACTCGGTGGAGAGCCGCCCGCTGACGGTGGGGTTGGGCGTGTTCTCCGCGCCAGAAACCGGCGTCAACTGGGCCACCGTCAGCGCTGCCACGCTGCTGAGCATTGCGCCGCTGCTGGTGGCGTTTCTGCTGTTCCAGCGCCAGTTCGTGCAGTCGTTTTTACGCGCGGGGATTCGCTAACCCAACTCACTCGGGTTTTCGTGCGACAATTCTCCTTCACGCACACGACAAGGAGAGCAGCGATGCACGGCGACTCGGCAGCCCTCAAGGTACTGCAGGAGGTCTTTGGCTTTGAGCACTTTCGTGGCCCGCAGCAGGCCATCATCGAGCACGTGACGGGCGGCGGAGACGCGCTGGTGCTGATGCCCACCGGCGGCGGCAAATCGCTGTGCTATCAGATCCCTGCGCTGCTACGTGAAGGCACCGCGATTGTGGTCTCGCCGCTCATCGCGCTGATGCAGGATCAAGTGGCCGCGCTGATCCAGAACGGGGTGCGCGCCGCCTACCTCAACTCCAGCCTCGATATGCATGAGGCGATGGAGGTGGAAAACCGCCTGCGCGCGGGCGAGCTGGATCTTTTATACGTCGCCCCCGAGCGGCTGGCCACGGCGCGCATGCAGATGTTGCTGGAGCAGACGCGCATTGCGCTGTTCGCCATCGACGAAGCCCACTGCGTTTCCCAGTGGGGCCACGACTTCCGCCCCGAGTATCGTCAGCTTTCTCATCTGCACCAGCGCTTTCCTGACGTGCCGCGCATCGCGCTCACCGCCACCGCCGACGTGCCTACCCGGCACGACATCATGGAGCATCTTCAGCTTCAGGACGCCGCGCTCTACAACAACGGCTTCGACCGCCCCAATATTCGCTACCATATCGCTGAAAACCAGGGCAATGCCAAAGAGCAATTGCTGAGTTTCATCCGCGAACACCACGACGGCGAAGCGGGCATCGTCTACTGTCTCTCTCGGCGCAAGGTGGAAGAAACCGCCGCTTGGCTGGCCCGCCAGGGACTCACCGCGCTGCCCTACCATGCCGGGCTGCCCGCCGAGCAGCGCCAGCAGCATCAAACCAGTTTTCTACGCGAAGATGGCGTGGTGATCGTCGCCACCATTGCCTTCGGCATGGGCATCGACAAACCCGACGTGCGCTTCGTGGCGCACCTCAACCTGCCCAAAAGCATCGAAGCCTACTATCAGGAAACCGGCCGCGCCGGACGCGATGGGCTGCCCGCCGATGCCTGGATGGCCTATGGTCTTCAGGACGTGATCACCCTGCGCCAGATGCAGCAGGACTCCAGTGCCGCCGACCAGCAGAAGCGCATCGAACAACAGAAGCTCGACGCCATGCTGGGGCTCTGCGAGATCATCAGCTGCCGCCGTCAGGCGCTGCTCCACTACTTTGGCGATTCGTTAGACGAACCCTGCGGCAACTGCGATAACTGCCTCACCCCGCCTGACACCTGGGAGGCCACCGTGGCCGCGCAGAAGGCGCTGTCGTGTGTCTACCGCACCGAACAGCGCTTTGGCGTCACTTATCTGGTGGATGTGCTGCTCGGCAAGCGCAACGAGCGTATCAGCCGCTTTGGCCACGACAGCCTGAGCACCTTCGGCATCGGCCAGGAGCTCACCGCCAGCGAGTGGAAAGCGCTGTTTCGCCAGCTGATCGCCAGCGGCTATCTGAGCGTGGACATGGAGGGCCATGGCGGCATCAAGCTCACCGCCAACGCCAGGCCCCTACTGCGCGGCGAGCAGCGCCTCACCCTGCGCAAACCCAGCAAGCCAGCGCGGCGCGGTGCCAAAGGGTCATCCGCCGCCAAGGGCCACGGCGTACTGTGGGAAGCACTGCGCCAGCATCGCAAAGCGCTTGCCGACGCCCAGGGCGTACCCGCCTACGTGATCTTCAACGACGCCACCCTGGCCGAGTTGGTAGCGCAAAAACCGCAAACGCTGCAGGCGCTGGGCACCATCTCGGGCATCGGCGCACGCAAGCTGGCGGATTATGGCGAAGGCTTTCTGGCGGTGATACTGGCGCACCCCAATGAACCCGAAACGCCCACCAACATCGGCAATAGCGCCATGGAATCCGCCGCGCTGCTGCGCCAAGGGCTAACCCCCGAGCAAGTCGCCGAGCAGCGCGGGCTGGCCGCCAACACGGTCTACCGCCATTTGAGCGACGCCATTCAAGGCAGCGAACTGGCACTGGAAGAGGTGGTCAACCTGGACCCAGCGACCCTGGCGCAGATTCACGCAGCTTTTGAGCAGTTTCCAGGCCAGGGGCTGAAAGTGGTGTTCGAGTCGCTGGAGGGGCGTATCGATTATTCGATACTGCACTGCGTGCGGGCCTCCATGGCCGCCAAGGGTTAGCGCCATCCCCGCAGATGCTCGCCCCGAGCAATCGCCGCTGAGTCGAACACGCCAGTATCCAGAACCCAGGCGGTGACCAGTGAGGCGGGCGTCACATCAAACGCCGGGTTCCACACCGGTGCATCGCTGGGCGCCCATACCACCTCGCCAAACGCGCCGGCGGCTCCGCGCACCTCCGCGCCATCGCGCTGTTCAATGGGAATCGCCGCGCCGGTCGCGCAGGCGGGGTCGACCGTGGTGTAAGGGGCGACCACGTAGAACGGCACCTGATGGTAGTACGCCGCCACCGCCAGCATGTAGGTGCCCACTTTGTTGGCAAAATCACCGTTGGCGCAGATACGGTCCGCGCCGACCATCACTTTATCCACCTTGCCTGCCGCCATCAGGCTGGCCGCCATACTGTCGGTGATTAGCTGGTAGGGAATGCCTAAATCGGCCATTTCCCACGCGGTTAAACGCCCGCCCTGGAGCAGCGGGCGGGTTTCATCCACGTAGACATGCAGATCTATGCCGCGTTGTTTGGCGATGGCCAACGCGCCAATCGCGGTGCCTACGCCCGCCGTGGCCAGCGCGCCGGTGTTGCAGTGGGTCAGCACCCGGTCGCCGGAGGCCAACAGGTCGGCGCCCCGTTCGGCCATGCGCTGGCACAGGGCACGGTCCTCTTCGAACAGCGCTTGGGCACGCTCGGCCAGGGCGTGCGCGCCTTGGGCAAAGCAGGCTTCCATGGCGTCCAGGCAGTACATCAGGTTCACCGCCGTGGGGCGCGTCGCCCGTAAGCGGTCGCTCACTAACTGCCAATCGCTTTGCGGATGGCGCGCCGCGTACTGGGCCAATACGAAGGCGGCGCTCAAGCCGATCAGCGGCGCCCCGCGAATGGCAAGATGCTTGACGGCGTGCTGCCACGCCTCGGGAGAGTCGCAGCGCACCCACTCTTCGGCCTGGGGTAGCCGGGTTTGGTCCAAATACTCAAGCGCATCGGCATACACCCGTAAACTGCGTGACTGTAACGTAACCATGAAGGGCTCCTTGAGGTCTTGAACCGGTGAACTCGGCGCGCGGCTTATCAGGCGCGAAGCTTATCATATAGAATGATGCCCATTGGATGAGACGATGCAGGCCTTATGACTACCTTACACACCGAACTGCTGGACGCCATTGCCTGGGCAGCGCAGCACGGCTGGACCCCCGCCACCGGCGGTAATTTTTCCGCGCGTACCGAGGCTGGTTACTGGGTCACGGCATCCGGGCGGGATAAAACCCGCATCCAGGCGGGTGATCTGCTGCTCTGCGACCTGGAAGGCCGTGTGCTGGAAGGCAACGGCAAACCCAGCGCCGAAAGCGACCTGCACGCCGCGCTGTACTGGCTAGACCCAAGCATCCACTGCGTGCTGCACACCCACACCGTGGCCAGCACCGTGCTGTCGCGGCGCTTTCCCGACGGCATTGAGCTAAGCGGCTTTGAGATGCAAAAGGCGTTGGCGGGTAACGTGACGCATGATGCAACGATTCGCCTGCCGGTGGTGCCTAACTCCCAGGATATGGAGGAGTTAGCAGAGCACGTTCGCCAAGGCTGGCCGATGCCCTGGGGCTTTTTGGTCGAAGGCCACGGTATTTACGCCGTGGGCGACAGCATTGCCAGCTGCCGCCGCCATCTGGAAGCGATTGAATTTTTACTTGCCTGTGTACTGGAAGAGAGCCGATGGCCCCAATGAGTCAACCAACCGTTCGCGCTATCGTGACCGATATCGAAGGCACCACCACCGATATCAACTTCGTTCACAAAGTGCTGTTCCCCTACGCCTACGCCAAGCTGCCTGACTTTCTGCGCGAGAACGCAGAGGCACCGGCGGTGGCCGAGCAGATCCATGCCGTGCGTGATGTCATGCAGGACGCCGACGCCTCGCTGGAAGCGGTCATCGCCACGCTGCTGCACTGGATCGACACCGACCAGAAAGTGACGCCGCTGAAAGCCCTGCAGGGCATGGTATGGGCCGACGGCTACCAGCGCGGCGACTTCACCGGCCATTTATACGCGGATGTGGCTCCGGCGCTGCGCCAGTGGCAGGCGGAAGGCAAGGCGCTGTATGTGTACTCGTCAGGCTCCGTGCAGGCGCAGAAACTGCTGTTTGGCTACAGTGACGAGGGAGATTTGACCCCGCTGTTCAGCGGCTACTTCGACACCCATGTTGGCCATAAGCGCGAGGCCGCCTCGTATCAGCGTATCCTCGACACCCTTGACCTGCCGCCCGCATCGGTGCTGTTCTTGTCAGATGTCGTCGAAGAGCTGGATGCGGCCCAGCAGGCGGGCATGCAAACGCTACAGCTGGTGCGTGAAGGTACCCAGGCGGGCACCCGCCATCCGTGCGTCACCCGTTTCGACGAGATCCTCCTGTAACGTTTCTGTCTCGTCACTTTCAAGGAGAGTTTACGATGTCGCAACTCAAAGTATTTGCCGATAACAATCCCCATGATGCCCTCATCGACACCACCGACGGCGAACGGATTACCGCTGAGCTGAACCGGGTAGGCGTGCTATTTGAGCGCTGGGCAGCGCCGGGCGAGATTGCCGACGATGCCACCCAGGAGGAGATTCTGGCGCTTTACCAGGAAGATATCGACCGGGTAAAAGCCAAGGGCGGCTACCAAACCGTCGATGTGCTGCACATGGTGCCCACCCACCCGGACAAAGAAGCGATGCGTCAGAAGTTCTTAAACGAGCACCGCCACCATGAAGACGAAGTGCGCTTTTTCGTGAAGGGCCAGGGGCTGTTCTGCCTGCACATCGACGACAAGGTGTATCAGGTGCTCTGCACCCGCAACGACCTGATCAGCGTGCCCGCCAACACCCCGCACTGGTTCGACATGGGCCCCGAGCCGGAATTCACCGCGCTGCGCTTCTTCGACAACGTGGAAGGTTGGGTGCCCCACTGGACCGAAAGCGACATCGCTGGGAAGTTTGATCGTTTGGATCAGCTTTGAATAAATAAGACTGATCCCAGGCCGGTACACACCTATGCGGGGGCGCTGTGAACCCATCCATGGGCGCTACTTTCGCCATCCATGGCGAAAGACCCCCGCTACGGTCTGTACCGGCCTTCCCACATCGCCGTTCTGTCTTTAATAACCTCTTCCTACAACACCGCTTTCTGGTTAAACGTTTTGGCCAGCTCTGCCAGTGCGTTGAGATCACAGTAGGCTTCCGGCTCCATGATCAGCGCTTGGCCCATCAACACGTTGCGTGCTTCCAGCTTGGCGCGCAGGGCGGTGTCTTCGATCTCTTCAAAGTCGGCGTTGTGGGCAAGAGATAGCACGCGGCGGTGCATTTCGATGCCGCAGTAGGCCAGCGCATCTTCACGGATCTCTTCCAGCAGCGCGTCGCAGGCGTCGTCGGCGCTGTTGCCCTGCTCTTCAAATAGCGACCTGGGGAACAGGATACCCGTGCGTTCGGTTTGCCAGAGGTGGCGAAACTCCTCATCGAAGCGGGTAAAGCAATCGGTGATCACTTCTAAAATCCACGCTTGATAGGCGTCAAGATCGCTCTCTGCACGGTGGGCGGGCTGGCTAAAGTAGGCCATGAAGAAGTTGGCTACCGCCATGCCCAAGTCGAACGCCATGGGGCCGTATTGAGAAAATTCAGGGTCGATGACGCGCACGCTGGTGTCGGTGGCCATGATGGAACCGGAGTGCAAGTCGCCATGCAGCATGGTTTCCGTGTTGGCGGTGAACTTCATCAGCAGCCGCTGCACCTTGGCTTTCAGGCGGGCGTTGCGGCGCAGCTCGTCCACCACGGGCGATAGCTCGGGCGTGTGGCGGTTCATCTCCGCGCCGTAGTAGGGGTCGGTAAATACCAGCGATTCGGTGATCGCCGGAATCGCCACGTTGCCAGAGAACAACCCGACATCGGCTTTCTTATCCGGGCTTGCCATGGAGAGTTCAGAGCCGCGAAACGCCGTGCGCGCACAAAACTCACCCAGAGTAGCACCCAGCTCCGCCACCCGTTCGCCGCTGATCAGCTTGCGCCGCAAAATCACGTGCGGATACAGATACTCCATCACGATCAGCGCCTGGGGCTTGTCGAAATGGTACACCTCGGGGGCCACGCCGGGCGCGCGCTTGGCTTGACGCACCAGTGCGTAGTATTCGAAATGGGCGCGATAAAGCGGCAGCGGCCAGCTCTCGCCCACCATGCGCACATAGGGCAGTGCCTGCTTGACCACCACGCTGCCGGTGCTGCCCGTCACGATGAATACCAGGTTGAGGTTGCCGTCGCCTACTTCACGAATGTGCCACTCGGCAGGGTTGCCGCCCACGCGGCTGGCGACTGCCTCCACACCGCCTAGCCGTTGGCCAAGGGTGTCCACTCCCAACGCTTGATAAGTCTGCTCGTTTGCCACCGATGATTCCTCGCACAAAATGGATGTGTGTTTGTCATACCCCGGCAACGTTGTCAATTCAGTGCAGCATGATGGGGCGGTACACCACTGGCTGCATCACTTTTTAAAATGCATTTCGCTCAGTACGCTTCTACACACCTTCTCTAACGCTTCGACGCCACCTGTCATGCCGCCAAGCCTATCGCCAACAACGCCAACGCCCGCAATGCGGGGCGTTGGGGCTATTCCATTTATAACATTGGCGTGATTAGCCACCCGCAAAGGAGGCGTACATAATCACCACCAACACCACCAGCACGATACCGGTAGGCACCGCGCCTTTCCACGGGGTGAGATCGACATCGCCGGAGTCTTCCTGCACCCAGTCCGTTGCGCGGGGGCGCAGCTTACCGATCACCAGCATGACCGCCACTAGCAGCACGAACACCGAAGCGACGAAGTGGAACTCGTGCATCACTATGGGCAGCTTGTTGAACGGCGGCACGAAGTAGCCCGCCGCAATCAGCAAACAGCCGCCGACCAGCGCTACTTTCGCGGCCATGGGCGGTACGCGTTTGGTTAGCAGACCGACCAGCACTACGGCGAGAATCGGGATGAAGTAGATCGCGTTCATCTTCTGCAGGTAGCCGAACAGGCTGTCCTGGCCCGCCAGCAGCGGCGCAATAATCATGGTGGTAATCGCCATGGTCCAGCCAAACACCTTGCCAGACTTCACCACCTGCTCTTCCGTGGCGTCCTTTTTCAGCACGCCTTTGTAGATGCCCAGGCTGAAGATCGTCGTGGTGCTGTTCAGCGCAGAGTTAAACGAGGAGAGAATGGCCCCGACCATGACGGCGGCAAAGAAGCCGGTCAGGTAGGGCGGCAGTACGTTGAACACTAGGTGGCCATACGCTTCATCGGCGCGAATGCCCTGGTCGGCATACAGGTGGTAGGCAATGATGCCGGGCAGTACTAGGTACAGCGGCCCCAAAAGCTTGAAGAAGCCGGTGAGCAGCACGCCTTTCTGGCCTTCAGCGAGGTTCTTGGCGGCAAAGGTGCGCTGGATGATTTGCTGGTTGGTGGTCCAGTAGAAGAGGTGAAGCAGCAGCACGCCGGTAAAGATGGTCGAGAACGGTACCTGCTGTTCAGGGCCACCCATGGAGTTGAATTTGCTGGGGTCGCTCTCTTTCAAGATGCTCCAGCCTTCCATCACGCCGCTGCCGCCGCTCACCGCCTGTAGGCCAAAGTAAACGATCACGAAGCCGCCAATCAGCAGACCAACCCCGTTTAAAGTGTCAGAAACGGCAACGGTACGCAGGCCGCCAAACAGCGCGTAGACCGCGCCAATCAGACCCACCGCCCATACCGTCGCCCAGAGCAGCACCGTGCTGGAGCCAATGCCGGTCAAGCCCTGTAAATCCAGCATCCCCTGAAGGCCGATGGCCCCGGAGTAAAGGATGATCGGCAGCAGTACCACCGCGTACGCAATCAGGAAAATAACGTTAGCGATCAGTTGAGTGCCTGTATCAAAGCGAATCGCCAGCAGCTGTGGCAGCGTGGCAATGCCGCTTTTCAAAAAGCGCGGCAGGAAGAACAGCGCCAGCGCTACCAGCGCAATCACCGCAATCACCTCCCATGCCATCACGCTTAAGCCATCGGTAAACGCGGACCCGTTCAGCCCCACCATCTGCTCGGTGGAGAGATTGGTCATCAGCATGGAGGCCGCAATCAGCGGGAAGGTCAGCGTTCGGCCTGCCAGAAAATAACCACTGGTGCTGCGATGATCATCGCGCCGTGTGATGCGCCACGTGACAAAGGCCACCAGGCCCGTAAAAAACAGAAACGATGCCAGGGTTAGGGCATGCATGAGGGGAAGTCCTTCGAAGCGGTCGCGTCTAAAGCGGTGCCCAACACGGGCACGAAGAGCGGTATCAAGCGATACGACACGGTGAGTTTAGGTAAAAATACCAAGCATCGCGGGATTTTAAGAAGGTGACACGATTCATCTATTAGCCTTTAGTCGCATAAAAATATTAAAAAGACGTTTTTTAACCACCTGACAACAACCTACAGAAACACAGCCTGCGATTCTCGCTACTCCGCTAAGCTATGTCACAATGTCGATTGCTTATTGGCCACACGTCATTAACCACAAGGATGCACACCGCCATGTTGCACTACCTACAGGGATTACCGTCTTTCTTCGCCTACCTGCTTGGCGCGCTCGCGCTGCTGGTGGCCTTTATGTACTGCTATAGCCGCCTGACCCCTCACCACGAGTGGGCGCTGATTCGAGCGGGCAATGCGGCAGCCGCTACTGCCTATGGCGGTTCTATCCTGGGCTTCACCTTGCCGCTGTACAGCGCCATGGCCCACTCCATTAGTTATATCGACTTTATTCTGTGGGGCGTGGTGGCGTTCGGCGTACAGATCGCCACGTTCTTTGGTGTAAAACTGTTCCTGCGTCGTCAGGGGGAGAGCTTGTCCCAGCACATCACCGAAGGTCATCAGGCCTACGGCACGCTAGTGGGCAGTATCTCGATTGCCGTGGGCTTAATTAACGCGGCTTCAATGACCTGGTAACGGAGCGCCATCATGGAAAAGCAGTCTCACCCTACCCACCTGCCACGTCGTAAACGTAGCGCACGCCTATCGCTTGCGATGATGGGAGCGAGCGCCTTTGGCTTAACTGCCTGTACCCAGCCAGCGGAAGATGAGCACTTAACCGATGTGCGCTTTGATGAGCCGCAAAGCTTTCAAAGCGTAGAGGATTGCGTCGCAGCCAACGTCTACACCCGCAGCGCCTGCGAAGACGCCTACGAGGCCTCGTTGGCGTCCGTCCCCCGCTTCGACACCCTAGAAACCTGCGAAGCTGAACACGGCGAAGGCGCCTGCGCAGCCCCCACCGACGAGCAGGCCCAGGCCGCAGGCGGCGGCAGTTGGTTCATGCCTGCCATGATGGGCTATATGGTCGGTAACATGCTGGCGAATACCAGCCGAGGGCGCTCGTTCGAGCGCGTGTATCAAGAGCCGGTCTACCGCAACCGCCAAAACCAGGGCAACTGGAATGCTGCGGCCAGCCAGGCGACGCAACGGGTCAATCAGCGTAACGAGGCCCTGCGTAGCTCGGTGGTGCAAAACCGCCAAGCCACAACGCGGCGCGGCCTGGGCACACGATCGGCCTCTTGGGGTTCCTAGCATTTTGGGGTATTGACCACCGTTTGGGAGCTACCATGCTGCGAATCAACGTTCCTGAACGCCCGCAATGGAAAACCCTGGCCAAAGAGCTGGGGTTTCATTTCCATACCATTGATGGCGAACCCTACTGGAAAGAGGACGCCTACTACCAGTTCACCCTGGAGCAGGTGGAGCAAGAGATCGAAGCACCCACCGAAGCCCTGCACGAGATGTGTATGGAGCTGGTGGATAAGGTCTGTCACTCCAATGCCTTAATGCAACGCCTCGCGATCCCCGAGCATATGTGGGACCTCATCCACCACTCCTGGCGCAGCGGGCAACCGCCCCTCTATGGGCGAATGGACTTTGCCTACTCAGGCAACGGCCCCGCCAAGCTGTTAGAGCTGAATTACGATACGCCCACCTCGCTCTATGAAGCGGGCTTTTTCCAGTGGGTATGGCTGGAGCAGGCGATTGAGCAAGGCATCCTGCCCCGCCACGCCGACCAGTACAACTCGATTCAAGAACGCCTGCTCAATGCCATGGCGCATCTGGGCGACCGCTTGGAAAACCGCACCCTCTACTTCTCCTGTGTAAAAGGCAGCGACGAGGAGCGCGCCACCGTCAGCTACTTGCAGGATATCGCTCTACAAGCAGGCTTACAGGCACCGTTTATCTACATCGAAGACATTGGCGTGGCCCCAGGAGTCGAGCACTTTGTCGATTTGGACGAGCAGCCGATTACCGCCCTGTTCAAGCTCTATCCGTGGGAAGAGATGGCGGTAGAAGCGTTTGGCGAGGCGGTCACGCAACTCAACACCCACTGGTTCGAGCCGCCCTGGAAAGCCGTGCTCTCCAATAAAGGGATTCTGCCGCTGCTGTGGGAAGAGTTTGAAGGGCACCCGAATCTGCTACCAGCGTATTTTGAAAAAGATAGTCACTCGCCGCTGGAAGCAGGCTGGGTGCGCAAGCCGTTTTTCTCACGGGAAGGGAGCAATATCAGTTTGATAACGCCCAGCGGCCAGCAAGAGAGCGTGGGCGGGCCTTACACTGATAACCCGTGGATACGCCAGGCGTACCACCCACTGCCGCGCTTTGGCGACATGCACGCGCTGATTGGCAGTTGGGTAGTGGGCGACCGCGCCTGCGGCATGGGCATTCGCGAAGACGTGGGACGTATTACCAAGGATACGTCGTGTTTTATTCCCCATGCCATTATTTAGTTGCTCGATCATTCTTTTTTCTAGCAACCGATTAAGTGCCTATTCAAAATTAATCGCGTGATCAGTTCCGTAACCACCGAGCCACCCAACGCGCTGGCTAACCCTACGCGATGCCGAGGGGCCATGGCAGCTAGGCATTACCGGCGACAGTGAGATGATCCACCTGCCCAGTACAGCGATTCATCCGCTGCCGGCGCTGCTGGCTGCCCGCTCCCGCCATCCGGCGCTGTGCGGCATCGCCCTGGAAGGGGAGCAGCTCACTCTGCTCCTAAACGGAGCTCGGCTAAGCCCACCTTCCGAGGCAAGTTCAACTCACCATCCATAAGCAGCGCACTTGACTGCCCTTCTCCACTTGGCGATGCGGATCAATCACCGCCAGCGCATCGGCAGCAATGCAGGAAGAGAGCACCGCTGAGTTTTGGTCATCAAAAGCATCGGCCTCGATACCGCTAGGCGTAAAGCGCAGCGCCACCCGCATGTAGTGCTGGCGTGGGCCAGTATCGGTGGCAAAGGTCGCGGTGGCGGTTAAGCACGGAAGCTCCGCCAGCGCAGGGCAGCCTAGTAGTGCCCCCATCAGCGGGCGTAGAAACAGCCAAGCGCCCACAAACCCCGACACCGGGTTACCCGGCAGCCCCACAAACCTCGCTTGGCTGCCATCGTCGCGGGGCAAGCGGCCTAACGCTAGCGGCTTGCCGGGACGCATCGCCAGCTTCCACATATCGAGCTGGCCAAGCGACTCCAGCGCCGCTTTGACGTGATCCTCCTCCCCAACGCTGACACCACCGGTGCTCACCACCACATCGGCCTCGGCAGCGGCGTGGTTCAAGAGCGCCACGGTTTGGGCGTAGTCATCGGGCACGCTCACCAGCTGAACCACCTCAGCCCCGAACGTCTCCAGCAGCCGCTTGAGCATGGGGCGGTTGGAGTTATACAGCTGACCTGGTTTTAACGGAGTGCCGGGGTCGACGATCTCATCACCCGTGGAAAGCAGCGCCACCCGTGGGCGGCGTCGTACGCTGACATGGGTGATGCCCTGCCCCGCCAAATGCCCTAACGCGGCGGCTTCCAAGCGTTCGCCAGCATTGAGCAGCACATCGCCTTGGTGCACGTCGCGGCCCTGCAGGCGAACGTTGTCTCCTTCTGGCACGTCCACGGGGATGAGCGCCTCGCCGTTATCCTCAGTCACCCGCTCCTGCATTACCACGCAGTCAGCACCAGGGGGGATCTGCCCGCCGGTAAAGATTCGTGCGCAAGTGCCCACCGCCAATGGCCGTGCCGTACTGCCCGCGGCAATCCGCTGGCTAACCGGCAGCCGCTTACCCGCATCCATAGCACGCAGCGCATAGCCATCCATTGCGCTGTTATCGAACGGCGGCACGTCCAGCGTGGCCGTTACCGATTCGGCTAGAACACGGCCAGCGGCGTCATTCAACGCGATCTGCTCGGCAGAGAGCGGCATCACGTCGGCCAATAGCGCTTTCAGCGCCGCTTCAATCGGCTGTAACTCAGCCATGCTGCCCCCGACCGGGAATCACCAGGTTGGCAAAATTGCAGGGTTTGTGGCGGCTATCGAGCTGTTCGGCCAGAATGCCATCCCACCCCGTTCGGCAGGCACCGGTTGAGCCTGGCAGGCAGAACACCACCGTGGCGTTGGCAAAACCGCCCAAGGCGCGGCTTTGAATCGTGGAGCTGCCGATTTCGTCGCCACTCAGCTGGCGAAAGCGCTCGCCAAAGCCTTCGATACGTTTATCCAACAGCACCGAGACCGCTTCTGGAGTGGAGTCACGGCCAGTGAAGCCGGTGCCACCGGTGGTCAGCACCACCTGCACGCCGGGGTCGGCAATCCACTGGGCTACCACCGCTCGGACCTGGTAAACGTCATCCGGTACGATACGCTTTTCGGCCAAGTGATGGCCCGCCTCGGTCAACCGCTGCACCAGCGATTGGCCCGAGCGATCGGTCTCTTCCGTGCGAGTATCCGAGACGGTGAGCACCGCGATGTTCAGCGCTTCCATGGCATCCATCGGCTACTCCTCGCGCTCGTTGGAGGAGGCGTTGGCCTTTTTCTTGGCTTGGCGCGCTTCAAGAGCGGCCAGCTGTTCCGGCGTTGCCTCACCCTGGTGATTGGCTTTCCACTCGCTGTAGGGCATGCCGTAGACGTACTCGCGGGCGGCGTCCAGTTCGAGCGCGGTACCGCGCTCATCGGCGGCGGTCACCAGCCACTTCGAGAGGCAGTTACGGCAGAAATCCGCCAGAATCATCAGGTCGATGTTCTGCACATCTTTATTGTCGTCCAGATGCTTAAGCAAGCGCCGAAAGGCGGCGGCTTCCAGCTCAGTGCGGGTGGTGGCATCCAGTTCGTCAAATGTCGCCATGGTGATTCCTCTTTCAAAAGTCATTGGAGTGCAGCATAACAAAAGACACCGCCCGAAGGCGGTGTCGAAGGGCGTTCACGTCCACTTATCTCGACGGCGTGACTCAGCTTGGCTTGGCTGCTGAAGGCTCACCGCTGCCGCCCGCTTTACGCGCGGCCAGTTCCTCTTCACTAACGGTCTGATCTTTAACCGCTTCATACCACAGGTTGTGGTGTTCTTTAGCCCAGGTTTCATCCACGTAGCCGGTGGTCATGCCTTCCAGCGCGCCTTCCGTACCTAATGTGCCGATGTAGATATGGCCCAGCGAGACGGCGGTCAAGCCCAGCGCGCCCACGGCGTGGATGATGTTGGCCCACTGCATGGTGTCGCGGCCCTGGTCAAAGTTGGGGAAGTCGAGCACGAAGCCACTCGCCACCACCAAAATGCCTACCGACGCTAGCAGCCAGTACCAGGCTTTTTCGCCACCGTTGGCAAAACCAGCATCTACATGGCCTTTGCCAATCATACCGCCGCCCTTTTTGAACCATACCCAGTCGTGCTTCTTGGGAATGTTCTCTTTGATCAGGCTAATCAGCATGATGACCAGCAGCACGCCAAAAATCGGCCCCAAGTAGTTGTGTAACACCTTGGACGCCGCGACCATCCAGCCCCAGACGGCATCGCCGAACAGCGTACGGAACACGAACTTGCCCAGCAGCAGGTTCAGCCCGGTCAGCGCCAGCGTGATGAACAGCGTCGCCACGGTCCAGTGCAGCGCGCGCATTAGCAGCGACCAGCGCAAGAGCTTGCGGCCCGTGCGCGGCTCTTCCAGGTATTTACGGCCAACGATGAAGTAAAACAGCGCAATCATCGCGGCCATGCCGCCGATGGCGATCAAGCCAAACGGCGATACCCAGCGATTGCGCAGTATCCGCCACGTTTCGCCGCTGGCGTTGATCAGGTTGTAGTTACTCTCGTGCCGGGAGTCACGGTAGTTCGGTCCCGTCTCGCCACTGCGTACTTGGCGCCACTGATCCGCCGTGATGCCGGGGGCGGCGGTGGTCATTTCGCGATCCGGGTCGGCTTGCGCCACGGCCATGTGGGTGACCCCCAAACTCGCAACCAACAGCACCAGCATCAGGCATACACGCCATCCGCGCTGTAGCCAGCTAGCGGTGCCGCTAGGTGCCCGTGAGGGCACCTTTGTCATGGTCAACGTTGTCATGACACGCCTCCTTACCCTTTGCGGGCAGCATCATAGGCAAGGTTGTCAGTGCTAGCCTGAGGATTGTTCGACCACGCACCATCTTTATGGCCACGGTGTACCACGCGCTGGCGGAAGATATCGGCCACATCCTGCGCATCACCGGCCAGTAGCGCTTTGGTAGAGCACATTTCAGCACACAGCGGCAGTTTGCCTTCCGCGATGCGGTTGGAGCCGTACTTCTGGTACTCCTCTTCTTTGGTTTCCGCAGGGCCACCGGCACAGAAGGTGCACTTGTCCATCTTGCCGCGCTCGCCAAAGGCGTTCTGCTGGGGGAACTGCGGCGCGCCGAAGGGGCAGGCGTATAGGCAGTAACCACAGCCGATGCAGAGGTCTTTATCGTGCAGCACGATGCCATCGTCGGTTTTGTAGAAGCAGTCGGTAGGGCAAACCGCCATACAAGGGGCATCATCACAGTGCATACAGGCAACGGAAATGGACATTTCATCCGCTTCGCCGTCGTTCAGAGTCACTACTCGGCGGCGCTGGATGCCCCACTCGACGTCGTTGGCGTTCTTACAGGCGGTGACGCAGCCGTTGCACTCGATGCAGCGCTCGGCGTCACACATGAATTTCATTTGAGCCATGGTGTTCTCCTCTTGCCGGTGCGGGCGTGTCCGCACCGGCATGCTGTCAGGTCAGGTCTTATTAGCTGGCGCGTTCGATACGACAAATGGTGCACTTGGTCTCTTGCATCAGTGTCACCGGGTCGTAGCCGTAAGTGGTCGCCGTGTTGGCTGCCTCACCCTGAACATAGGGCGCCGTGCCTTCCGGGTAGCGATCATGCAGGTTCTCGCCCTGGAAGATGCCGCCAAAGTGGAACGGCATGAAGGCCACCTTGCGATCCACCCTGGGGGTGACCAGGGCTTTCACCTTGACGCGGCCGCCCTCGGCGCCTTCGACCCAGACATCGTCACCGTCACGTACGCCGATATCGTTGGCGTCGGCAGGGTTCATCTCGACGAACATTTCCTGTTGCAGCTCCGCCAGCCACGACATGGAGCGGGTTTCTTCGCCGCCACCTTCGTACTCGACCAAACGACCTGAGGTCAGAATGATCGGGTAGTCCGCGCTGTTGTCGCGCTCCTGGATGGTTCGATAGAGCGTGGGCAGACGCATGATGGAGTCAAAGTCGTCCCACGTGGGGTAGCGCTCGACCAGGTCACGACGAGTGGTGTAGAGCGGCTCGCGGTGCTTCGGCACCGCGTCCGGGAACGTCCACACCACGGCACGGGCCTTGGCATTACCATAAGGCGCACAGCCGTGTTCGATAGCAACGCGCTGGATACCGCCGGAGAAGTCGGTTTTCCAGTTTTTACCTTCAGCAGCCTCTTTCTCTTCGGCCGTCAGGTCATCCCACCAGCCCAGGTCTTTCAGCAACTGGTCGTTGAACTCCGGGTAGCCGTCGTCGATGTCGCCGCCTACCGGGGCCGAGCCTTCGGCCAGCAGGTTGACGCCGTTACGCTCGATGCCAAAGCGGGCGCGGAAGCCCATGCCGCCCTCCATCACGGGCACGCTGGTATCGTAGAGGTTCGGGGAGCCCGGGTGACGGAATTCCGGGGTGCCCCAGCAAGGCCACGGCAAACCGTAGTAGTCGCCATCGGCAGGGCCGCCCTGGGCACGCAGGTTCTCAAAACTGAAGGTGTGCCAGTTTTGCTGGTGCTCTTTCAAGCGCTCTGGGCTTTGGCCGGTGTAACCGACGGTCCACATACCTCTGTTAATTTCACGCAGAATATCTTCGATCAGCGGCTCGTCGCCGTTCATTTCATAGTTCTTGACCAGCTCATTACCGAAGCCCAGCTTGCGGGCAAACAGGTACATGATTTCATGGTCGGGCTTGGACTCGAACAGCGGTTCGATGACTTGGTCACGCCACTGGATCGAGCGATTGGTGGCAGTCACACTACCGGTGGTTTCAAACTGCGTGGCAGCGGGCAGCAGGTAGACGCCGTCGGTGCGGTCGTGCATGACGGACGCGACAGTGGGATAAGGGTCGACGATGACCATCATCTCCAGTTTCTGCATCGCCTTTTGCATTTCAACGCCGCGGGTTTGCGAGTTGACCGCGTGGCCCCAGTAGAACATCGCTTTCAGCGCGGTGCGCTGGGAGATGTTTTCGTCCTCTTCCAGCACGCCATCTACCCAACGCGATACGGTAATACCGTTGGAGTACATGGGCTTGCCGTCGGCGTACTCGGTGTCGTCGAAGCGGCCTTTCAGCCACTCGTAGTCTACGTCCCACACATTGGCCCAGTGCTGCCAAGCGCCTTCTGCTAAGCCGTAGTAGCCCGGCAGTGAATCAGACCCCAGGCCCAAATCGGTGGCACCCTGTACGTTGTCGTGACCACGCAGGATGTTGGCACCGCCGCCAGACTTGCCGATGTTGCCCAGTGCCAGCTCCAGGATGCAGTAGGCGCGGGTGTTGTTGTTGCCGGTGGTGTGCTGAGTACCGCCCATACACCACACCACGCAGCCAGGACGATTGTCGGCCAGACGCTTGGCCACGTCGAACATCTCTGCTTCGGGCACGCCGGTAATGTCTTCGACGACGCTGGGTGGGAACTGGGCGACTTCGGCCCGCACGTCGTCCATGCCGTAGACGCGCTGGTTGATGTACTCGCTATCTTCCCAGCCGTTTTCGAAGATGTGCCACAGCAAGCCCCAGATGTAGGCCACGTCAGAACCGGGGCGAATGCGCACGTACTTGTTGGCTTTAGCAGCGGTGCGGGTAAAGCGCGGGTCCGCGACGATGATGTCGCAGTTGTTGCGCTCTTTGGCAATCAGGATGTGCTGCATCGCCACCGGGTGGGCTTCACTGGGGTTGGAGCCGATGAACAGCATGGAGCGGCTGTTGTGCATATCGTTGAGCGAGTTGGTCATCGCCCCGTAGCCCCAGGTATTCGCAACGCCCGCCACAGTGGTGGAGTGGCAAATACGCGCCTGGTGGTCGGTGTTGTTGGTGCCCCACATGGAGGCGAGCTTGCGCATCAGGTACGCCTGCTCGTTACTGAACTTGGCCGACCCCAGCCAGTAAACGCTGTCGGGGCCGTGGGCGTCGCGCAGTTCCAGCAGCTTGTCGCCAATCTCATTGACGGCGTCGTCCCAGCTCAGGCGCTGCCATTCACCGGCGACCAGTTTCATCGGGTACTTCAGGCGGCGAGTGGAGTGGCCGTGCTGGCGGAGCGACGCACCTTTGGCACAGTGAGCGCCACGGTTGATCGGGTGGTCGAAGGCGGGCTCTTGCTTGGTCCAGATGCCCTCTTGAACCTCGGCATACACACCGCAGCCTACCGAGCAGTGGGAGCAGATGGTGCGCTTCGTTTCTACCGGGGAGTCGAGCACCGGCGTTTTATCAGCCGCTTCAGTGCGCTGCATCATCGGCGCGCCCATAAAGCCTGCCGCAGCCACCCCACCGGTGGCTACACCCGTGCGCTTTAGGAACTGACGACGGGAAATACCCAACCCAGTGGTAGCGGGGGTGTTCGTTTTGCGAGTTAGACGCATGGCAAATCTCCTGGCAGTTCGCCGTCAGTCACGCAGCGAGGCGTAATAAGCACGAATATGGTCGGTCTCGCGGTAGTTCACCGCCTGCTTGTCGCGCTCAACCGGACTTTTATCATCTGCCTGTGCCAGCGTGACGTGGCCTACCGCAACGGCTGCGCCCGCAGCGGCGGTGCCTAAACCAACGGTTTTCATAAACCGGCGGCGCTCAGGGTTATGTGACTGGTGCATGGGGTTCTCCTCTTTCATGCCCTTTTTTTATGCGTGGCCCGTAGGCCCTGTTGTTCGCTTAACGCTGCGCACGGTCACGTCACGGTGTGGCTTTGCGCGCTGCACCGGCGTCATAGGAAGCAGGCTCCACTATGCGCACCGGTTGATAGGCCGCTTGATCGCTCAAACGTGCCTGTTCGCTCTCCATAAAAGCACTACCCAACTGCCCCAGCGCTGAATAGAAAGCGGTGTCTACTTTTGCAAGGTCATCCCAACAGCGGCTAGCCCAGGGGGCAAGGTGCTGTTGGAAAAAGGTGAACTGTTCACTACTTTGCGCGGCGATGAGCATGGCCATCACTTCGCACATCGCCGCCAAGTGATCCTCTGGGTCCCGGGTATGCTCGCTGCGCTCAAAGCCTAGCACACGGAGATCTTGGCGCAGCGCGACCAGCGCGGCTTCCATCAGCTCGCCGTTGCGGTACCAGGATGCATAGGGCACAACGTCGCCTTGAATGACGCCTACTAAGTGGCGGAAATGCGCACGCTTCAGGCTGTCCACATCGCTTTGGCTTGCCGCTTTTGACAGCGCGGCCCAGTATTCGGCAATGCGGCTACCATCTTGCTCAATATCGAGGCTTTCTAGCCACGCCAGTAGCTCGCTGTCCGGCGCTTGGCGCAGCAGACTGGCAAACAGCTGGTAGATATCCATTCGCAGCGCATCGGTTTCACTTAGCGTCGGCATTGCATCGCTCATTGCTTTACACCTTTAGTTGCGCTTCAGGGTCACGAGCCATGGTTTTCCACACGTCTTTCACCCGACAGTCTTCACACATTTCTAAGCGCGTCATGGCATCACCGGCAAAGTAAGGGTGGTTGGCCAGTTTGGCTTTAATGGTGGCAACGGTGCTGGCGGTGGCAAACGGCTTACCGCAGCTAATACATTCGAAAGCCGCCTCTTCGTGGCAAATATGCCGCGTTTCGCGCGCAGGTGCCGCGAGGAAGCCTGGCTCCAGCGTGATGGCGTCTTCAGGGCAGGCCTGTTCGCAGAGCCCGCACTGTACACAATCGGCTTCCAGGAAGCTAAGCGCGGGGGTATTACCGCCGGATTTAAGCGCAGGCGTTGGGCAATTGCTGACACAGGCGTGGCACAGCGTACAGGCCGCGCTATCGACATTAATGCCGCCGTAAGCCGCCCCTTGAGGCATGGCGTGACGTTCACCGCTAGGCGCCCCCAGTTCAGCCAACCGCGCCAGTACAACGTTCAGGCGAGCACGCTTATTAGGCTCATTAAAGCTCAATGGCGACTCGGTGAGCGGTGTTAAGCTGGGCAGCGCATCTCGCTCGCCCTCGGCACCTACCGGCAGTAGCTTAATACGCGCGGCGTCGTGGCCTAGCGCAGTCAGCAAACTATGAGCCTGAGTGATTTGATGCTCTAAAAATGCGCTGAGCCGATTCGGCATGTCGTCGTGAAGCTGAATGCGCACTTCAGAAGCGCCGCTGGCGAGCGCCGTCAGCCACTGGTCGTGGCCCGCCGCGCCCAGCTCTTCCAAGGGGGCATCAATGATGTGACCCGGCGTGGTAATGCCTGCAACACGCTCAGCTTCCAGCGAGTCATGGGTAATAAAGCGCAGCACCGGCACCTCGCCACCGGCTTCCCGATAGGCGGTTAGCCAGTTGGCCAGAGTATCCTGCTGACGGCGGGTTTCCGGCAGGCGAAACTCGATGGCACCCGTAGGGCACGCACTGGTGCAACTGCCTACGCCTTGGCAAAGGAAAGGATCAATCTCAATGCGCGACTCAATGCGGCCTTGGATGCTAGAAATCGCATCCGCCGGGCAGACGTCGAGGCAGCGAGTGCAACCGACGTTACCACTGGAAGAGTGGGCGCAAAGATCGGTATTGACCTGGAAATAGCGCGGTTTATCGAACTCACCGACCAGTTCCGTCACGCTCTCTAACACGTCGGCACGCTCAGCTTCCTGGCGCTCCCACGCGAGGCGCAGGTAGCCCGGCGGGGGCAGTTCCCAAGAAGCGACGTTAAGTGCTCCCTCCGAAAGGTCCAGCACTACGTCAAACACGTCCCGCTCAATCAGCGCTTGGGCAAGATTGAGAGAGTCGCCATCGTCTTGGCTCAGAGTGGCACGAAAACCACCCAAATGACCCGCGATGTTAAGCTGTGACTGTTGATGCGCACTCAGCACTTGAGCGATAAGCGGCTCGCTGGCGACGGGAAGATCAACGGCCTCATCTGTGGTCAGCATCGTGAGGGACGCTAATCCTCGCCCCTGAAGCACTCGTGCCGCTTGAGTCACTGACGGCGCACTACCGAGCAGCAGCACATGACCGCGGCTGTGGTAGGTCACGTTGGCAGGCGTTAAATTCACCGGCCATGAGATACGCCGACGCACCGCTTCACGAGCGGCGACGTTGCGCTGGTCGTCAATCGACGCCAGTTGGATTCGTTGGTTCATGCATTCTCACGGTCAAGAGGTCGTTTTTGTTATAATTAGAGATTAGATTTTGTCATCTCACCACGGATGACTTTCGGCGTTATAACGACATAGCTTCTTGTATCAGCGTATGGCGAAAACAGCTTTTTTGCCACTTCCTTTGGTCGCACCGCTGTCAACGAAAGCCCACCATACTTACCATAACCCACTGATTCAAAAAGCTAACTTTCTTTTTTTCGCTCTCCTGGAGCGTGATCAGGATAATCAGACTGGTCGTCTGGCGAGGCACTTTGTACAAAACTGTCATCACTTGTGCAAGCGCTCACCTGCTCAGGCGGGCTCTCAGCCGCCACTTTTTCGCTGTGTTCAGCGTCTTTTTGTGCCGAATCTTCCAGCTTCTCTAAGGTCTCTTCCGCCTTATTGGCCCAACGCCGCAGCTTGCCCGCTAGCTCGCTGGCCATGGGCTTTAACTGTTGAGTGAAGTCGGCGTCGTAATCATCCAAACCATCGCGCACATTGTAGTTACCGGTGGCCCAGAGCCTACGCAGGGCACGGCGGCGCAGCGCAGCACTGACGCCAGGCACCATAAAGGCGCTGAAGTCGCTGCCTGCAGGCAAGGTGTCTGGGTCGGGCAACGTGTGGTCCAGGCTGCCCGGCAGGGGCGGAGCTGCGGCCTCTTGCTCGCCTACCGCTGAGGAGGAGGCATCTATGCCCTCAGACTCAGGCGCGTGCGTCTCCACTTCCAACTGAGGCTCTATCGGCTCCACCGGCTGACTGTCATCACTCTCATGTTCAATGCCGCGCTTTTTACGCGACCAGCGCTCCAAACGGCTCACTGTGGCTGCTCCTTGGTCGGGATCTCTTTGCCACGCCCGGCCCCTTTGCGTTTTTTCTTGCGGGTTTCCACCGGCGCTTCACCGTGGCGCGCGAGATAGTGCTCTATCCACACCTGAATCGCCATCGGCATCGCAGCTTCTAATACTTGCTGCTCGCCATCCAGCCAGCCTGCGGCCACATCCTGGCTGGCGGTGATCGCATCGGGCTTCGGGGTTTGCCCGGTGAACCCGGCACGCACGAACAGGCGCGGCGTCGGCGCGGTGAGGTTAAATCGATAGGCGGCTCGCTCGGTCATATAGAGCTGCAGGTTGAGTACGCACTCCCCTTGGTCCCCCGGCACCAGCTCGGCAATGCGCCACTGGGTCAGCGTGAAACTGCGCACCTGCTTGGGCTCGGCGACTAAGGTAACGCTTAATGCGCGTAAACTATCACTCATGGGTTTCACCACCTTAGACCTTGAACGGGTAGACAAGTAAGCCTTTTGAGCGCCATCATCGTCAACTCAGACTATTTTACTCAACTATTATGATCTTGTGCGCCGTGTTTGCGTCAGCCACACAGCGTTTTGGTATCAGTGAGGATTGCGGATGCCCGCCCTTCAGTTAAGCCGAGCCCGCTTACCGGCCACGACCACCATTGATGTCATGGATGCCTACGGCGACACCCGCCCCCAGGCCATTGCCGCCGAGCGTGCGCTTACGGTGTATCTTAACAAGCGTGAAATTGTCACCCTGATGACGCTAGGCGATGACCCCGAGGCACTAGTGGTAGGCTACCTGCGCAACCAGGGGCTATTAAGAAGCGCCGAGGACTTAACCGCGGTTCAAGTCGATTGGGAAGTAGAGGCTGCGGTGATCGTTACCCGCCACCTGCCTGATGATTTGGAAGCGCGCCTTAGCACGCGCACCGTCACAACGGGCTGCGGCCAGGGCACGGTGTTTGGTAAACTGTTGGAGCAAACTTCTCTCACAGCGCTGCCTGAGACACCGCTGGCCCAATCGACGCTCTATCAACTGTTGACCAATTTGAACACCTATAACGACACCTACCGCAGCGCGGGCGCGGTACACGGCTGCGCGCTGTGCCACCAAGCTCAGGTGATGGATTTCGTCGAAGACGTGGGCCGCCACAACGCCGTGGACACACTGGCGGGTCGCCAGTGGCTTAACCAAGCTGATAGCCGTAGCGCCGATATTTTCTACACCACGGGCCGGCTAACATCGGAAATGGTGCTAAAAGTCGCGCAAATGGGCATTAGCGTACTGGTATCGCGTTCAGGCGTGACACAAAAAGGCGTAGAGCTGGCCGAGCGTTTCGGCGTGATGCTGATTGCCCGTGCGAAGGGGAAAGGCTTCCAAGCCATTAACGCCGCTGGCCGCTTGACGCTGGACGCGATTCCCCCCAAGCCGCCGAGTGCGCGCTCGTCCAAGGAGGCAGGCGTATGATCGCCAAGCATGATCTGACTGGCATGATTCTCGCAGGCGGTGAAGGCCGCCGTATGGGCGGGCGAGATAAGGGCCTCGAGCCCTTCGCAGACTTGCCGCTGGTGGCGCACACCGTTAAGCGCTTCGATGGCCACGTCCATGAGTTGATGATTAACGCCAACCGTAATAGCGATGCGTATGCACTGTTTGCCGACCGTGTGATTGAAGATGCCGAAGGCGGCTTCAAAGGCCCGCTGATGGGTATTTACAGCGGCCTGCGGGCGGCTCAAACGCCGTGGCTGCTGGTCGCCCCCTGCGACTCCCCTGCGCTGCCCCACAATTTGGTGGCGCGCATGGTCGCCGGTATTACCCAGGCGGGTGTCGAGCACGATATCGCCGTGGCGTTCGATGGCGAGCGCCTGCACCCCGTCGTCGCGCTGCTGCGTACGTCGCTGGCTGACGATTTAGCGGCCACCCTGGCCGAAGGCGAACGTAAAATCGACCGCTGGTACGCGCGCCACGCCTGGTGCCGGGTGGATATGTCCGACTGCCCTGAAGCGTTTGCCAACCTCAATACCGAAGAGGAGAAAGCCCGCTTGGAGCTGGCACTGACAACGCCTTCCCAGGAGACGCCATGAGCCTGTCGTGTTTTGAGCTAGGCGAGCAGATGCTCAGCGTCGATGCCGCCCGCGATGCGCTGATGACGCTGGTTGAGAAATCGGTAGCGGTAGAACAGGTGGCAATAGGCAGCGCCTACGGACGCAGGCTGGCGACTGATATCACTGCGCCTATTAGCGTGCCACAGAATACCAATGCGGCGATGGATGGCGTTGCCTTGTCCTGGCCCAAAGAGCCACCCTACACCACACATATTCAGATCGTAGGTGATGCCTTCGCCGGGCAAGCGTTTGAGGGTGAGGTGCCCTCTGGCCAGTGCGTGCGTATCACCACCGGCGCGCCGCTACCCAGCGGCACCGATACGGTGATTATGCGTGAGCAGCTCATTGAGGGTGACGACAGTGTCACCATCGATGCGCCAGAGCGGGTCAGTTTTGGGCAGCACGTACGCCAAGCCGGGGAGGATATTGCCAAAGGGGCCGTTGCATTGACGGCGGGCACACGGCTGGATGCTGCCAGCATGGGGCTGATTGCTTCATTAGGCCATGCCACCATCGACGTCTATCAGCGTCCAAAGGTAGCGATCTTCTCCACCGGCAACGAAGTCACGCCGCCGGGAGAGCCACTCCCCAGCGCCGGAATTTACGACACCAATCGCTTCACCCTGATCGGCATGCTTAGCGAGCAAGGGGCCGAAGTGGTGGATTTAGGTATTCTGCCCGACGACCCGCGCGCTATTGAGCAAGCGCTTGCGGAAGCAGCGGCGCAGTGTGACCTTGTGATTACCAGCGGCGGCGTGTCCGTGGGCCACGCGGACTACACCCGCGCTGCGCTGGAAAAGCTCGGACGGCTGGCCTTTTGGCGGGTGGCGCTACGTCCTGGCCGCCCGATGGCCTGCGGCCAACTGAGTGACTCCCGCACACCGTTTGTGGGGCTACCCGGTAATCCGGTGGCGGTGATGGTTACTTTCAGCCAGTTTGTGGTGCCGCTTTTGCAACGGCTGCAGGGGCAGCTGCCTTCTCCGCCCTTACGACTCACAGCGATTGTCCAAACACCGCTAAAAAGCCGCCTGAAGCGCACCGACTTTCTGCGTGGCATTTATACTTGTGATGAGCAGGGCGTGCTACATGTGCGCAGCACAGGTGCCCAGGGCTCGGGTATTTTGACTTCCATGGTGATGGCCAACTGCTTAATTGAACTTGGCGATGACCAAGCAGACGCTCAACCAGGCGAGGCGGTCTGCATTCAACCCATAACGAGCTGGCAATGACCGAACAACTGATTGACGATTTTGGCCGCCGTGTCCGCTATGTACGCATCTCCGTGACGGACCGCTGCGACTTCCGCTGCGTGTACTGCATGAGCGAGGAGATGACGTTTCTCCCCCGCGCGCAAGTGCTCACGCTGGAAGAGCTTGCCATGGTGGCGCGCGCCTTCACCGAGCTTGGCGTCGAGAAGATCCGCCTGACCGGCGGCGAACCGCTAGTGCGCAAAGGGATTGAGCAACTGGTGGACGAGATTGGCGCCCTACCGGGGCTGGACGATTTCACCATGACCACCAACGGCGCCAGCCTGCGCAAGCACGCCAAGCGGCTGTATGACGGCGGCCTGCGTAGGCTCAATATCAGCCTGGACTCCCTCAACCCCGAGCGCTTTAAGCAGCTGACGCGCACCGGCGACTTAGCCAAGGTGATCGACGGCATTCACGCCGCCAAAGAGGCGGGCTTCAAGCGCATCAAGCTGAACGCAGTGATCTTGAAGGGGCGTAACGAAGACGAAGTGCTCGACTTGGTGACCTTTGCCCGTCAGGAGGGCCTCGATATTAGCTTTATCGAGGAGATGCCGCTGGGCGATGTGTCGGACCACTCCCGGGCAGAGACCTTCTACTCCAGCGACGACGTTCAGGCATTGATCGAAACACGCTACCCGCTGATGCCCACCACAGAGAGCACACCAGGGCCGTCGCGTTACTTCAAAATGGCCGACAGCGACAGCCGGGTGGGCTTTATCTCGCCCCACAGCCACAACTTCTGCGATAGTTGCAACCGCGTACGGGTCACCGTGGAAGGCCGCCTGCTGCTCTGCCTGGGTAATGAGCACTCGGTGGACCTGCGCGCCGTATTGCGCCGCCATCCTGGCGATATGCAGGCGCTCAAAACCGCCATTATTAACGCCCTACCGCTTAAGCCCGAACGCCACCACTTCACCACCGATGGCGACGTGCAGGTGGTGCGCTTTATGAACATGACCGGAGGTTAACCGTTGGCAGCCGCTTCACGCGTTCCCGTTCACATCGTCACCGGCTTTTTAGGTAGCGGCAAAACCACGCTTATCCACAGCCTGATCGAGCAAAAGCCTGTGGATGAGAAGTGGGCGATTTTGGTCAACGAATTTGGTCAGATCGGCATTGATCAAGCGATGTTTGATGCCCGCGATGATGTGGTGGTAAAAGGCTTGCCCGGCGGCTGCCTATGCTGCCAGCTGGCGTTTGTGCTTCAGGCGGCGCTGGTTAATTTATTGGCGCGCAGCAAGCCCGATCGGGTGATTATCGAGCCATCGGGCCTTGGCCATCCGGCGGGGTTATTAGATTTACTGCGCGGCGAGGCGTTTCAAGACGTGGTGACGGTGCAGGATATCATCGCCACGCTTGACCCACGCCGATTGGATGAAGCCCGCGTGCGCGAGCACGACACGTTTCAGGACCAGCTCCACATGGCCGACGCCATCGCCATCACCATGGGCGAGCAGGCAAGCAGCGCCCAGCATCAACAAGCGCAGCAGTTTATCGGCACGCTATGGCCGGCCCGTAAATGGGTGTACACCGTTGAGGAAGGGGTGCTGCCGGTGTCGCTCATCTTGGACAGCGGCCAGGCGCGCCAACAAGATCAGCCTGCGATGCCTGCCGAGCATCAGGCTCTGGCAGCCAGCCCTAGCCTAGAGGGGGCTTTTTTCGATTTTCCGCCCCCTCCTGGCCAGCCCCAACAGCAAACCGCCACTGCCCTGGGTTACACCAGTACGGGCCTGCGCTGGCACCCTACCGAGCGATTCGACCTCGACCATCTCGCCCATTGTATTGGCGAGCTGCCCGCTACGGCGCGGGTAAAGGGAGTGTTCCACACCACCGACGGCTGGAAACGGTTCAACCGCGCGGATGGCGCCCTGAGCGTTGCCAGCAGCGCTTGGCGGCAAGACTCGCGGCTTGAGGTGATTACCCCCGAGAGCTTTGAGCACGCCGCGCTGATCGCGGCGTTACTCATCAAGCTGCATGCCTCAAGCGTAGGACTGAGCTAGCACGGCTGCTTCAATGTCATTAACGGACACCGGCCGTCCGAACAGATAGCCCTGAAAGGCGTGACAGCCATGGGCCATCAGCCACGCCTGCTGCGCTTCCACTTCCACCCCCTCGGCAATCACATCCAGGTTTAAGCTCTTCGCCAGGGCAATGGTACTTTCCACAATCGCCGCGTTTGCTTTGCTCTCGAGCACTTGCTGCACAAAGGATTGGTCAATTTTCAGCTGGTCCAACGGCAGTTGGGCCAAGTAAGCCAGCGACGAGTAGCCGGTGCCGAAGTCGTCCAGCGAGAAACGAACGCCCAAGGCTTTTAGACTGAGCATTTTATCGCGTGCATCGTCACGCGCCTCTACAAACAGCGTTTCAGTGACTTCTAATTTCAGCTGCTCTAGCGGCGCTTGAGTGCGCTGAAATACCTGCTCGACCCGCTGCAGAAAGTTGTTCTCGCGGAATTGTAGTGGGCTGATGTTCACCGAAATCGTGAGCCTATTCAGCAGCGGCGAACCTGCCCACTGGGCTAACTGCTGGCAAGCCTCTTCCAGCACCCACTCCCCGACATCATTAATCAGCCCTGTGCTCTCTAGCAGCGGTATAAACTCGCCCGGCGAGACTAACCCACGCTCAGGGTGCTGCCAGCGCAGTAGGGCTTCAACGCCTATTAATCTACCCCGACGATCAACCTGAGGTTGGTAATGCAGCCGCCATTGCTGATGCTCAAGCGCTTGGCGAAGCTCCGACTCTAGTTTTACCTTAGCTAGCAGTTTTGCCTGCATGGAAGGGTCAAAAAAGCGCACTGCTCGTCGGCCGCTGGCTTTCGCTTGAGAAAGTGCCATATCTCCCTGTTGAAGGTAGTCGTCTGCGCTGCGCTGGCTATCTGCGATGATCGTAATACCTACGCTAGCGGTGACTAACGCACTCTCTTCCCCCACGCTGATCGGCTCATCCAGCGCCACCAGCAGCTTATACGCGATATATTTAGCCAGTTGCTGAGTTTGCCGTGGGCTACCATCAATCCCTTCGATCAGCACCGCAAACTCGTCGCTTCCCAACCTTGCCAAGGTGTCGGTATCTCGCAGCATTCGCCCAAAGCGCCGGGCAACACTTTGCAACAGCTGGTCGCCCGCATGGTGGCCTAGGGTATCGTTAACATGATTAAAGTTATCAATATCGATCAGGATTAACGCGCCGCAGCGCTGATGACGGTTAAGCTCTTTTAACGCTGTACCAATACGATCAATAAACAGTCGACGGTTAGCAAAGCCGGTTAACGGGTCATAAAAGGCAAGCTGGTGGATCTCCTCCTCGGCCGCTTTACGCTCACTAATATCGCTCATGGTCGCCACGTAGTGGGTCAATTCACCGCCGTGGCCATACACCGCGCTAATGGTCAGCCACTCAGGAAACAGCTCGCCGTTTTTGCGCTGATTCCAGATCTCCCCTTCCCAGTTACCCGTTGCCATAACGCTACGCCACAGCCGACGATAAAACGCAGCGTTATGGTGGCCGGAACTAAACATACGCGGGTTTTTGCCAATCATCTCCTCATCGCTGTAACCGGTAATACGCTTAAAAGTATCATTAACCTTCAGGATATTGCCCCGCGCATCGGTCACCATAATGCCTAAATGCGCCTGGAATGCCGCAGCGGCGATTTGCAGTTCAGCCTCGGCTTGCTTCGCGTCGGTAATATCGCGGGTCACAGAAAGCACTCCTTCAAAGTATTTTGCTTTGCTTGCCAAGGGGCTAACAGTGGCATGAAAGTAACGTTGCTGTTGGCCTAGCATCAGCGGGTATTCAAACGTCGCCACCTGACGGGTTTGCTGAACTTGATGAAAGATGGCGTCAAAGGTGTTTGCCAACGCGGGGGGCAACACCTGCTGATAGTGCAATCCTAGCGCTTGCTGGCTACCCAAGAGTAGCTTGTCCTTTGCGATGGCATGGATAACAGTGGAAGATACACCACCGCGACTCTATGGGCGCAATGCCAGGATAGTGACGCTTCGCTTTTTTGATGTATATCAATTTTTTGTTAAACGCAATGCAGCCCCCCCTTTTTTTCCTGATCAAGAGACAGTTATGGCATCACTAGGCCAAATGAGCGACTACGAAATACGCCTGATCCGCATTTTTAAGACGGTCGTTGAGTGCGGCGGTTTTACCGCTGCGGAAACCACCTTGGGGATTAGTCGCTCGGCCATTAGCCAGCATATGAACGACCTGGAGGGGCGTCTGGGGTTTTCCCTCTGTCAGCGAGGACGCGGCGGATTCAGCCTAACAGAAGAGGGGAAAGAGATTTATCAGGCAGGGCTAACGCTGCTTACGGCGCTGGAGACCTTTAAAAGTGACGTTAACGCGCTGCATCACACTATCAAAGGCGAATTGAATATCGGTATTACCGTTGACATCCTCCCCTCCCTCAGCTTGCGCTGCCGCCTTGCAGCGGAAAGGAAGGGGATTCCCAGGTCGTTACCTTCCTGGTTCCTGCTTCGATGTTCGTTGCCTTCAATGCCTTGGCACTGCTGGTCTTACACAAACTCCACAGGCGTACATTCCCGAGTGCCCCTCGGTATGATCTTTCAACCATCTGCACCGGCTAATAGCGCGGTGCCTGCTTGCAGAATGTTGCGGGCCGCATTCACGTCGCGGTC
>NZ_JAMXSJ010000031.1:0-46549 GCF_024124725.1 Halomonas sp. Ps84H-12
CACCCTTGCCGTCGGCTAGCACTTCCCCTTACCGGGCGTGCAGGGGACTTTCACCCCCAAGTCATCCTGAGGCACCACCCCCAGGAACAGCGCCTATCAAGGCGCTACGCGCCGTGCCTGGCGCACAACAAAAGGCGCACGGCTTTCGCCGTGCGCCTGAACCGCCTATCCTACTTTACTGATTAGTGGACGTCTCGCCAGTACTCACGCTTGAGTAGGTAAGCAATCACACCAAAAATAAAGATAAAGATAAGTACTTTAGGTGCCAGGGCTTGCGCCTGCAGCTTGGAAGGCTCACCCACGTAGGCCAGGAAGTTGGTCAGGTCATATACCGCTTCCTCGAACTCGGCTGGCTCCATCGCCCCTGGCTGAGTCACTTGCAGCACATCACAAGACTGATACTTACCTGATAGCGGGTCGGGAGACTGCCCCGCCACCGGCTGATCGGTTTCGGCACACACCAACTCCTGAACGCCTTGGAGAGGCTCCAGCACGTTAGGCATCGCCACCAAATCGAACACGGTGTTATTCACACCAGTGGGACGACTCGGGTCTTTGTAAAAGCCCAACAGGTAGGAGTAGATCCAGTCAGTGCCACGTAGGCGCGCTTCCAGCGTCAGGTCGGGCGGCGGAGCGCCAAACCAAGACTCTGCATCGCCACGATCCATCGCAATGTGCATCTGGTCGTTGAACGCTAAGTCTGAGGAGAAGATTAAGTTCTCTTCTACCAGATCCTGGGGGATACCCAGATCATCAGCCGCGCGCGCAAAGCGCTGGTGCTCAAGCGAGTGACAGCCCATGCAGTAATTAACATAGAGCTTCATGCCATTTTGCAGAGACGCCTGATCCTGTAGGTCAGGCTCCATGCTGTGAGGCACACTTGCGCCACCAGCCGCCATCGCGGTTACCGGCACGATTGCGAAGAGCAGTGCTAATAGTTGCTTTTTCATTAGCCAGTCACCCTTTCCGGAACGGGTTTAGTCTTCTCCAGCTTGGTGTAGAGCGGCATCAGCAGGAAGAAGGCGAAGTAAATGGCTGTACACACTTGCGCCAAGATGGTGCGACCTGTTGTGGACGGCAGCACACCTAGAATACCAAGAATTACAAAGCTGATGCAGAACAGCAGCAGCATAACTTTGGACATCCAGCCTTTGTAACGCATAGAGCGCACAGGGCTACGGTCAAGCCACGGTAGCACGAACAGCACAGCAATCGCCGCGCCCATGCAGACAACACCCAGGAACTTAGCGTCAAGACCAAACAGCGAGAAGGTAATCGCACGCAGAATGGCGTAGAACGGCGTGAAGTACCAAACCGGTGCAATGTGGTCAGGCGTTTTCAGCGGGTTAGCCGGTTCAAAGTTCGGCCGCTCGATGAAGTAGCCCCCCCCTTCCGGGAAGTAGAACACCACGACACTGAAGACAAACAAGAACACCGCAATACCCACCAAGTCCTTCACGGTGTAGTACGGGTGGAAAGCGATGCCGTCGAGCGGCTTGCCGGTCTCGTCTTTCTTCTGCTTGATTTCGATACCATCAGGGTTGTTAGAACCCACTTCATGCAGAGCAATGATGTGAAGCACGACTAATGCCAAAATCACGATGGGCAACGCAACGACGTGAAGCGCAAAGAAACGGTTCAACGTGATGCCTGAAATTAGGAAATCACCGCGCACCCACTGCGCTAGATCAGGGCCAATACCCGGGATGGCCGAGAACAGCGAGATAATGACCTGCGCCCCCCAGTAAGACATCTGACCCCATGGAAGCAGATAGCCCATGAAGGCTTCGGCCATCAGCAGAAGATAGATGGCCATACCAAAAATCCACACCAGCTCACGTGGCGCTTTGTAGGAACCATAAAGCAACCCGCGGAACATATGCAGATAGATGACCACGAAGAAGGCGGATGCCCCCGTCGTATGCATGTAGCGAATCAACCAGCCCCACTCGACATCACGCATGATGTACTCGACGGAGGCAAACGCACCTTCGGCAGAGGGATTGAAACTCATGGTCAACCAAACGCCGGTCAGGATTTGGTTGACCAGCACCAGCAGCGCCAACACGCCAAATATATAGAAGAAGTTGAAGTTCTTCGGCGCGTAGTACTTCGTCAGATGGTCTTGCATCATTTGCGTGGCGGGGAATCGGTCGTCCACCCAGCGCATGATGCCACTCTCGGCCTTCGCCTTATTTGGATTAGCCATTAGGCACTCTCCTCATCTTCGCCGACCACGATGATGTCATCGCTTTCAAAGCGGTAGGGCGGCACTTCAAGGTTCGTCGGCGCAGGGACGTTGCTAAAGACGCGACCGGCCAAGTCAAAACGAGAGCCGTGGCATGGGCAGAAGAAACCACCCGGCCAGTTATCGACACCCACCCCTTCCGCATCCGGCTCGGGCCGATACAAGGGAGAACAGCCCAAATGGGTACAGATGCCGATCAAGACACCAATCTCAGGCTTGATCGAGCGCAGACCACCCTGGATATAGGCAGGCTGCTGTGGCACTTCGGACTCTGGATCCGCCAAGCTGTCAGCCCCTAGCGCTTCGGTCCGTTCGATCATCTCAGGCGTACGATTAATGATCCAAATCGGGCGACCACGCCACTCGACGGTCATACGCTGACCTGGCTCAAGCTTGGAAATATCCGCTTGAACCGGCGCGCCTGCCGCTCTTGCCTTGGCACTAGGCTGCCAAGATGCCACAAAGGGGACCGCAACCCCGACAGCGCCCACCGCCCCCACAACGGAGGTGGCGCCTACGAGGAAACGGCGCCGGCCTTTGTTTACGCCGTTATCTGCCATTTCTGGTTTCTCCCATCAGCTTACCCGTTCCGTCGCAAAGGCGTCTTGCGACGACGAATATCAAATACAGTCTATGTTAAAAAAACAAAGCGCTCTGCACAAGAACAACCGCCCCGGACCATGGTGGTACGAGCGTTATAATTTTTTGATATTCCAATAAAAAACGCCCAGGTCTTTGACCTGGGCGTTTTTGCCACATAGCGTAAAATTAACGCTTGGAGAACTGCGGACGACGACGTGCTTTACGCAGACCGACTTTCTTACGCTCAACCTGACGAGCATCGCGGGTAACGTAACCAGCGGCACGCAGCGTAGGACGCAGGTCTTCGTTGTAATTCATCAGGGCACGCGTGATGCCGTGACGAATAGCGCCAGCCTGTGAAGAGCCGCCGCCGCCTTCAACGGTAACGTAGACGTCGAACTGGTTTAGGGTTTCAGTCAACTCTAACGGCTGACGAACAACCATGCGACCGGTAACACGACCGAAGTACTGGTCAAGCTCACGGTTGTTGACGGTAATTTTGCCGGAACCCGGCTTCAGGAACACACGAGCGGTGGAAGTCTTGCGGCGCCCGGTACCGTAATACTGCTGTGTCATGGCGAAGATTTCCTCAGATGTTCAGTTCAAGCGGCTGCTGGGCAGCATGCGGATGCTCGGCACCGGCGTACACTTTTAACTTGGAGTACATGGCGCGACCCAACGGACCTTTCGGCAGCATGCCTTTAACGGCAGACTCGATGATACGCTCGGGAGCGTGGTCGAGCATTTTGTCGAATGTCATGGAGCGCAGACCGCCCGGGTAACCTGTGTGGCGGTAGTAGGTTTTAGCCTTCGCCTTGTTACCGGTTACTTGGACTTTCTCTGCATTGATCACGACGATGTAGTCGCCGGTATCAACGTGAGGGGTAAATTCGGGCTTATGCTTACCACGCAGGCGGCGAGCAATCTCGGTTGCCAGACGACCGAGCGTTTTGTCCGTAGCGTCGACAATGTACCAGTCGCGCTGGACGGACTGCGGCTTAGCACTGAACGTCTTCATGGATGAAATCACCAGATTAAGTGTGTTGGGTGACTCACACCGCCAAGCGGTGAAGCACCATCCCTATTTTTTTTGGTTGCTGATTTTAGCCAGCAACGTGTAGCGAGGCGGCATTCTACAGTAAGCATGTGCCCAAGTTAAGTGCCGCAGCTATTTTTTTGATGCATGCGCAGGCACTAGGGTTTATGAGCCAGCGCCAAGTACTCGCGAGACTGCATCTCCTGGAGCCGCGACAGAGTACGCTGAAACTCAAATGTGAGCTTACCGTCGTTATACAGCGACTCCACCGGCACTTCAGCGGACATCAACAGCTTTACGCCACGGTCATAAAACTCATCCACCATGTTGATAAAGCGCCGCGCCTGATCATCCGTTTTACCATCCATTCGCGGGACGTTGGCTACCAACACTGTGTGAAACTCCCGAGCAAGCTCGATATAGTCATTTTGGCTACGAGGGCCATCGCACAGCTCGGCAAACTCAAACCACACCACATCATCATGCAAGCGGCGAGTTTTCAGCACTCGGTGATTCACCTCCAGCGGCGCCCCCTCCTCACCCGGCTGTCCGGCAATTTCTCTGAAGCTGCGTGCCAATTCCTGCTCGGCAGCATCATCTAAAGGCGCATGGAAAATTTCTGCACGCTCAAGAGCACGCAAGCGGTAGTCGACCCCTGAATCAACGTTGACCACCTCACAGTGACGGTTCAGCAACTCAATAGCAGGCACAAATCGTGCACGCTGCAAGCCGTCTTTATAGAGGTCATTGGGTACAATATTCGACGTCGCCACCAGCACAACACCACGCTCAAACAGTGCTTCCAGCAAATTGGCCAGAATCATCGCGTCGGTAATGTCTTTAACAAAAAACTCATCAAAGCAGATTACCCTCGCCTCTGCCGCAAATTTACCGGCGATGAGCGTAAGAGGATTTTTCTCGCCCTTATAGCGTGTCAGCTCGTTGTGCACCCGCTGCATAAAGCGGTGGAAATGCGTGCGCATCTTCTCGGGAAACGGCAGTGCTTCATAAAAGGTATCGACTAAGTAAGTTTTTCCACGCCCCACGCCACCCCAAAAATAGAGCCCTTTCACCTGCGGCACTGGGGGTTTGGCCGGTTCATTTTTCTTACCCAGCAAGCCTGCCATTTTGGCCTTGATGCCTTTACTGGCGACTATCGCTTTGGGCACCGTGGTCGGCGCTGACACCAACTCATCATAGAGGCGCTGCAGATGCTTCACTGCTTGTTCTTGGGCAGAGTCATATTGGAAATCGCTACGCTTGAGGTCTTCTTGATAACGCTCAAGCGGCGTTGGCCGACGCGTTTGATCAGACGCCTGACGTGCAGATACTGATGCCATTAATGTGCTCCCGCAACGCATTGTCCAAGCTGTATCCTCGACGTGCCACCGCCCGCCAGATAAAGCTTGCTCAATAAAATGGGGCTAATTATACGCCGCTTAAACGCTAAGCGCATGAGCGGATTGACCCAACCGACTTAGACGCGCCTATAATGGGGCTGTTTTTAAAAGCCACGCCCTGTGTTCAGTGGCGCGCATTACTTAGGGAGAAGACTGTGGAAGCAAGCTCGCCATTCACTTTTGCAATCATTGGATTAATCGTCGGCTTTATCATCGGCTTAGTGTGCTATCGACTTTTCAGCAAAGGTGCGCGGGATGCCGCTTCACTCAAGCAGACACTGCTTGAACGTGAACACCAAATCGCTGAACTAAAGAAGGGCATGAGCAGCCACTTAACGAGCATTCAGCAGCGCTTAGAAAACATTCGCCACGAAGCTGATCAGCTTGAGCAACAGGTAGAGAACGAAGCAACTCAGTGGAAACTATCCAGCGTTAAGCCGTCATCCAGCACCACCACAAGCGACACTGAAAACGACAGCAACGTGGCAATGCCTAGAGACTACGCAGCGGGCAAAAACGGTACGCTGTCAGAAGATTTTGGCTTAAAAGAGAGCCACCAACCTACTGAAGGTACAGCAGCACAACCTCCCCGCTACTAAGGCAAACGCCGCCATTACTGCCGCGTATCGCCAGCAGGGCACCCGATCAATGAGCGACAGGTGCCCTGCGCCCTTGAGTTAGGCAGGATTATCAATATCCACAAAACGATGCTCCACACCGAACTCACTGCCTAGCCACTCACCAAGCGCTTGGACCCCATAACGCTCAGTGGCGTGGTGGCCCGCCGCAATATAGTGAATCCCCATTTCACGCGCCAAATGCGTGGTACGCTCAGATATTTCTCCAGACACAAACACCTGCGCCCCTGCTTCGTAGGCAGTGGTGATCATATCCTGCGCTCCGCCCGTACACCATGCGATTCGCTCTATAGACTGCTCAGCAAACGGCGCTTCCACAACAAGAGGAGACCGCTGAAGCGTGGTGCTTATTTGCCCAGCAAGCTCACCAATACTTTGGGGCGCAACCAAACGCCCCGACCAGAGCAACCCTTCCCCCAGCTCCCCATCCAAACAGCCTTCTACTTTCCAACCGAGCCGCTTAGCTAACTGAGCATTGTTGCCTATCTCCGCATGGGCATCTAATGGCAAATGATAGGCAAGAAGGCTTATATCATTGGCGAGCAACGTTTTAATGCGGCGCTGTTTCATTCCTGTAATAGGCACTGGCTCGTTTTTCCAAAAATAACCGTGATGCACCAACACCATGTCAGCCTGCCATGCTACCGCCTCATCTAACAGCGCCTGGCACGCCGTCACTCCTGACATCACTCGCTTGACGGTATCACGCCCTTCAACTTGCAACCCATTAACCGTAAAGTCCTTAAATTGCTCGGCTCGCAGCTGATGGTCACAAGCGGCGACAAGTTGATCGCGATGATTCACACTCACTCCTTAACAGTTTAAACAGCCACCGTGAGGCACAGCGGCATTCAGTGTTACCATAACGCCATTGTAAAACTCGCTCCGCATTATCGCGAACCTCGCGACTATTTAGACTGCCACCCGCTGAGGAATCCTCGCATGCACCGTTCTGTGCTGCCCTATTTATGGCCCATTACCACGGGGCTCTTGCTAGCTGCCGTGCTACTGCTCGCGTTCCCAGAGCAGTTGCCAAACCCGTTTCGACAGACTCCGCCCGCAGCGGTGGAAACACCCCCGGCACTGGTACCCACTACCAGCAACGAGCAGAGCACTAACCGACCTGCGCCCGACATTCGCCAAGCAGAACCTCTTGCCCGCAACCAGGGCCCGGCTAGCTACTCCGATGCAGTTAACCAAGCAGCGCCTGCGGTGGTGAACATCTATTCATCCCGGATTGTAGAGCGCGACCAGCACCCACTGATGTCAGACCCCTTCTTCCGGCAGTTCTTCAGCGGCGACGATGCCACAACCCATCAACGGATGCTCTCCAGCTTGGGATCTGGCGTCATTGTCAGCAAGGATGGCTATGTACTGACTAACCATCATGTGATTAATGGCGCGGATCAAATCCAGGTTGCCCTGCGCGATGGGCGTGAAACGCTGGCCGAAGTGATTGGTACAGACCCAGAAAGCGACTTAGCAGTGCTGCGCATTGATCTTGAAAATCTACCGGTGATTGAGCTTGCCGACTCAGAACAGGTCGCCGTCGGCGATGTGGCACTGGCAATTGGCAACCCCTTCGGCGTTGGCCAAACCGTCACTATGGGCATTATTAGCGCCACAGGGCGCAGCCATTTAGGGCTTAATGCATATGAGGATTTTATTCAGACCGATGCGGCCATTAACCCCGGCAACTCAGGCGGCGCACTCGTTAATCCTGATGGCGCTCTAGTGGGAATTAATACGGCAATTTTCTCACGTTCAGGCGGCTCTCAAGGTATCGGCTTCGCAATTCCCGCCAACCTTGCCCACAGCATACTCAATGAGCTGGTGACTCGCGGTCGCGTAATTCGCGGCTGGCTGGGCATTGAGGCTCAGGCGCTTTCGCGAGAGCTCGCAGCCTCGTTTGGGCTACGCACCCCACAAGGCGTGATCGTGGCAGGCGTGGTAAGCGGCGGACCTGCCGCACAGGCAGGCTTACAACCGGGGGATGTACTGCTCTCTATTGATGGCCAGGTCATTTTAGATGCACGCGCTACTATGAGTGACATTGCATCTATTCCTCCCGGCACGTCACTGCCTCTGACGATTGTCCGCGGCGGCGAGCGCATGGAGATGACGCTGGAGGTAGGCGAGCGCCCTGTGCCGACCAACGCAACATCAGCCGACAGGCAGAGCGGCTCTTAAAGCCGCCCTGCTACACTAAACACACTGCCCGTTAATCGCGAACCCGGTACTCGGCAGAGCGAGCATGGGCAGTGAGGTACTCCCCACGGGCCAACACCGAAGCGACTTTACCCAGCTCAGACGCCCCTTCAGGGGAACAGTGGATAATGGAAGAGCGTTTCTGGAAGTCGTACACCCCGAGCGGTGATGAGAATCGCGCCGTGCCGGATGTCGGCAGCACATGGTTCGGCCCCGCGCAGTAATCCCCCAGCGCTTCCGACGTGTGGCGCCCCATAAAGATAGCGCCCGCATGGCGGATATCGTCTAGCCATGCCTCAGGCTCAGCAACCGACAATTCAAGATGCTCAGGAGCAATACGGTTAATCATCTCAACCGCTTCGGCCTGATCTGTACACAGAATCAGTGCGCCGCGACGATTCAGGGATGCGCGGGCAATCTTTTCGCGCTCTAGCGTTGGCAGCAACCGCTCAATGGAAGCCGCCACGGCGTCCAAATGCGCGGCATCCCAGCTCACCAAAATCGCCTGGGCATCTTCGTCATGCTCCGCCTGAGAGAAGAGGTCCATGGCGATCCAATCCGGATCGGTTTGCCCATCCGACACCACCATGATCTCGGAGGGCCCGGCAATCATATCGATGCCGACCTGGCCGAACACGGCCCGCTTGGCAGTGGCCACGTAGATGTTGCCGGGTCCCACAATTTTATCGACCCGAGGAACGCTTTGCGTACCGTAGGCAAGCGCGGCAACGGCCTGGGCGCCACCAATAGTGAACACGTAGTCCACGCCCGCTAGGTGCGCCGCCGCCAATACCAGATCATTCAACACACCATCAGGGGTAGGTACCACCATGACGATTTCACGCACACCTGCCACGTGGGCAGGAATGGCATTCATCAGTACGGACGACGGATAAGCCGCCTTACCGCCTGGAACATAGATGCCTGCACGATCAAGCGGTGTCACTTTTTGGCCTAACACCGTGCCATCGGCTTCTTCATACTGCCAAGAGGTCGGCTTTTGCCGCTCGTGGTAGCGCTTAATACGCTCGGCAGCCATTGCCAGGGCATCACGCTGCTCGGCAGGCAAACCATCATACGCCTTCTTTAATTGCTCTGGCATTAGGCGCAATTGCGCCATCGATTCGACCGATAAACGGTCAAAGCGGTTGGTTGCCTCAATGACCGCCTGATCACCGCGTTGCTTAACGTCTGCCAAGATTTCCTCAACACGAGCCTGGACCGCTTTATCAGACACGCCCCCCCAATCCAACAGCGCATCGAGGCGCTGATGGAAAGCCGTTTCACTGGTCGAGAGGCGGGCAATAGTGGCTGTGGTTGTATCGCTCATGATGAACCTCGTGTCATTCGATAGGCTGCGTCTGACGCTTTTTTACGGCACTTTCCAGGCGCGCTAGCAGCGGCTTAATACGGTCGTGCTTCATGGTCATGGCCGCTTTGTTGACCACCAAACGCGTGCTGATATGGGCAATGAGCTCACGGGGTTCCATGCCGTTAGCGCGAAGCGTATTGCCAGTGTCGACGATATCGACGATCTCATCGGCCAAGTTCATGAGCGGAGCCAGCTCCATCGCCCCGTAGAGCTTGATGACCTCTGCCTGGATCCCCTGCTCGGCGTAGTAGCGACGCGCTACGTTGACGAACTTGGTCGCCACGCGGCGGCGTGCTTTGGCAGGGGGCTGCCCTGTCACGCCCGCCGTCATCAGCTTGCAGCGAGCAATCTCCAGGTCTAGCGGCTCATAAAGGCCTTCCGCACCATGCTCAAGCAGCACATCTTTACCGGCGATACCCACATCCGCCGCGCCTAGCTGCACGTAGGTGGGCACATCAGTGGCGCGGATAATTACCAGTTTGACGTCCGGCAAGTTGGTATCGAACAGCAGCTTGCGGCTTTTACTTAAATCTTCGGCGGGCGTAATGCCCGCATCCGCCAGCAGGGGCAGCGTTTCATCCAAAATGCGCCCTTTAGAAAGGGCTAAAATCAGTTGCTTACTCATGGTCTAAGGCCAGTGTTGTCCGCGTGGCTTAGCCGGGAATACGGCGAATTTTCGCCCCCAGCAGCTGTAATTTTTCCTCGATACACTCGTAGCCGCGATCAATATGGTAGATGCGATCGACCAGGGTCTCTCCTTCAGCCATCATGGCCGCAATGACCAGAGATGCCGAAGCACGAAGGTCCGTTGCCATCACCGGGGCTCCAGAAAGCTTATCAACGCCCTTAATTAACGCGGCGTTACCTTCCAGTATGATGTTCGCACCCATCCGGTTAAGCTCTTGAACGTGCATAAAGCGGTTTTCGAAGATTGTCTCTACTACCCGTGAATGCCCGTCTGCAACGGCATTCATAGCGACGAACTGAGCCTGCATATCGGTGGGAAATGCGGGATAAGGCGCCGTCCGGATATTAACCGCCTTCGGGCGCTTGCCATGCATATCCAGCGAAATCCAATCTTCACCGCTGTCGACCTCCGCACCCGCCTCTTCCAACTTAACGAGTACTGCTTCAAGAATATCGGCCCGGGTACGCTTCACTTTCACCCGCCCGCCGGTCATTGCCGCCGCGACCAGGAAGGTGCCCGTCTCGATACGGTCGGGCATGACATCGTGCTCGCAGCCGTGCAGCGAGGCAACGCCATCAATGATGATGGTGTCCGTGCCGTGACCATGAATCTTCGCGCCCATTTTGATCAAGCACTCGGCCAGATCCACCACCTCAGGCTCACGAGCGGCGTTTTCAAGAACCGTTCTGCCGTCGGCGAGCGTAGCCGCCATGAGCAGATTTTCTGTGCCTGTCACCGTCACGGTATCAAAATAGATCGTTGCACCTTTTAAACGACCGTCGACACGGGCACGAATATAGCCCGCTTCAACGTGGATCTCCGCCCCCATGGCTTCCAGACCACGCAGGTGCAAATCCACCGGGCGTGAGCCAATGGCGCAACCACCAGGCAGTGAGACATCCGCCTTACCAAAGTGCGCCAGCAGCGGCCCCAGCACCAGAATAGAGGCGCGCATCTTTTTCACCAGCTCGTAAGGCGCATGGCATTGAGTGACCTGAGAGCCATCCAGTTGAATGCTCAGTTTTTCGCCCATCACAGGCTCAACGCCCATTCGTCCCAACAGCTCAAGCGTGGTGGTAATATCCTGCAAATGCGGCAGGTTACCGATAACCACTGGGCCATCTGCCAATAGGCTCGCGCATAGAATAGGCAGCGCGGCATTTTTCGCACCGCTTGCCCATACTTCGCCATCCACCGAGCCATTGCCCGCAATAATGAGTTTATCCATGGAGCGGCCGTTACTGAGCGTTTTCCGCCGCAGTTTGCCACTGCGTCGGAGTAAACGTTTTAATGCTGATAGCGTGCAGTGCACCCGAAGCGATTTCCTCGCTAAGCGCTGCGTATACAAGCTGTTGACGCTTCACTGGAGAAAGACCTTCAAAGGCTTCACCAACTGCAATCACCTGAAAATTGCAGCCTTCACCCTGGATGTGAAACTCACACCCATCGATGCGGGATTCAAGCAGTGCTTTTACCTCGTTGGGTTGCATGAGACAGGAAACTCCTTTGGGGTCGTTGAAATAGTAAGCAATAGGCGAACATGATAAAGAAAAGCGACACGCTTGGCGATGCCGTGCAAGCCACCAATAAATAGAGCAGCCCATGGGCTGCTCTAAAGATCGCTCAGTTCAAGCTGAAACGGATGAGGAAGTAAGCGCATCCAACTCCGCCAAAGAGGCCAGCCGCTTGAGCGGGGCCGACAAGACAATCGAACGAACCGTGATCTGCAGCGCTTGGCAAGCACGCAGCCATTCAAATAAGACACTAATAGCAACGCTGCTGGCCTTACTGACTTGCTCAAAGTCAAAGCAGACCTCTAAACACTTGGCACTGCGTAACCATTTCACACCTGCAGCGGCCACCTCAGTCGCTACATTCATTGTCAGGTCGCCAGCAACCATGAGCGCATCACCCTGAATCGTTAGGGACACCTCTGAACGAGACAGCAGCGATGTCACGCGTCGCCTCCCTGCTCTAGCTCGTCCACACCTATTTCTGGCGCCCAACCACGGATGACCGCATCATAATCGCGGTTATTGTCACGCATGGCTTGGTCGAACTGATTACGGAAGGTCAAGCCCAGGTTAATGCCGTTGACAATCACGTTCACGACACGCCATTGGCCGTCAGAAAGACGCAGGCTATAGCTCACCGGGTAGACTTGACCATTGCTCGCCACGACTTCCATATCGACGCTGGCTTGATCTTCGTGACGCTGGGCACGCTGTTGGCCCAACACACGCAGCTCGTCGTAGTCGAAGGTCACCAGACCACGCGTGTAGGTATCGATCAGCGTCTGGCGGAAGACATCCGCAAAACGGCTGCGCTGCTCTGGCGTAGCATTACGGAAATAGCTGCCCATGACGCTGGCACCGATATAACGGAAATCGGCAATGTCATCCAGGCTATCGTTGACCAGCGCCTTCAGCTCATCGAGATTGTTGGCATAGTAGTCTTCACGCCCTTCGATTTGCGCCATGAACCCTTCGATGTTGTCGCGAATCATCTGTTCGGGCGACTGAGACTGCGCCTTGGCCAAGGCAGGCAAAGCCATCAGCAGCAGGGCCAGGGCAAACCAGCGGGAAAAAGTTGCTGTCATCTTTTGCATCGTTACACCTTTGTAATCACGCACCATCACCATGGATGCTTAGTTGCTGACCATATTGGACACAAACTGCTGAATAAGTTCTTCCAGCACCAGGGCCGATTGCGTGTCGCGAATCGTGTCACCGTCTTCCAGCACCTCCGGGGCACCGCCAACACTCAAACCAATATACTGCTCGCCCAGCAGCCCCGCCGTCAGAATGGCCGCCGTGGTATCCTGGGAAAGCTGGCCTTCCAGGTCACTGTTCAGGCTCAGTACCACGCGTGCGTCGTACCACTCTCGGTCCAGCTCGATGGCCTCGACACGTCCAACGGTCACGCCCGCCATGGTGACGCGTGCACGCGGTTTCAAACCGCCGATGTTGGCAAAGTTTGCCTCAAGACGGAACGTATCAGAGGGCGCTGAGAGCGTTAAGCCGCTGACTCGCAGGCCGAGAAATACCAGCCCTATGATGCCAGCCAACATAAACAGGCCAACGCCAAACTCCATGGTTTTGCTGCGCTTCATGACATTACTCCACCCTTAAAGGCCGCCGAACATAACGGCGGTTAAAACGAAATCCAGCCCTAGCACCGCTAACGAGGAGTAGACCACCGTACGGGTGGTAGCTCGAGAAATCCCCTCAGAGGTTGGTACTAGGTCATAACCCTGAAACACAGCAATCCAGGTCACCACCAGCGCGAACACCACGCTCTTGATCATGCCATTGCCGATATCATCGATGAACGACACGCTGGCCTGCATATTGCTCCAATAAGAGCCTTCAAATACGCCCAGCCACTCCACGCCTACTAAGTAGCCACCCCAGATGCCTACCACGCTAAAGCCCACAGTAAGAATAGGCAGCGCCACAAAGCCTGCCCACAGCCTTGGGGCTACCACGCGTCGCAGTGGGTCTACCCCAATCATTTCCATACTGGTGAGCTGCTCGGTGGCCTTCATCAGGCCAATTTCAGCCGTTAATGCAGACCCTGCCCGCCCGGCAAACAGCAGTGCTGCCACTACAGGGGCCAGCTCACGTAGTAGCGAAAGCGCCACCATTTGGCCCAGCGCCTGTTCAGCGCCGAAATCCACCAAAATGGTATATCCCTGAAGCGCCAGCACCATGCCAATAAACAGCCCTGACACCAGCACAATGGCCAACGACAGCACACCAACAAAGTGCATTTGACGCAACCAAAGCGACCACCCTTCTCGAGAAGGCACGCCCACTGCCGATTGGGCGAGAAACACCGTGGCGCGCCCCAGGGCCTCGACCACATCACACCCTTTCCGACCCAGGCGGGTAACCCGCGCCGTGTAGTGAGAAAATTTAGACTGCATCTACCCTGCCTTAAGTGCTAAATCGTGACCGAGAATATCCCGGTAGAGCGTCTCTGCGGGATAGTGAAACGGCACCGGACCATCTGGCTCGCCGTGCATAAATTGGCTCACACGAGGGTCTTGATTCACCTCTAGCGAGCTCGGAGTGCCGTGCGCCACCACCTGCCCATCCGCAATCAGGTAGAGATAGTCGGCAATACTCAGCGTTTCCTTGATATCATGGGAGACCACTACCGAGGTCAGCGACAGCGCCTGATTGAGCCGCTTAATCAATTGCACCAGCACACCCATAGAGATAGGGTCCTGGCCTACAAATGGCTCATCATAAAGGATTAACTCAGGGTCAAGTGCGACTGCCCGCGCTAATGCCACCCGCCGCGCCATACCCCCTGATAGCTCAGCGGGAGTTAAATGCCTTGCCCCCCGCAACCCTACTGCCTGCAACTTTAGCAACACTAAGTCGCGAATCATGGTGTCGGGCAAGTCAGTATGCACCCGCAGCGGGAAGGCCACATTCTCGAAAACATCTAAGTCCGAAAACAGCGCGCCGCTCTGAAACAGCATTCCCATGCGCTTACGTAGCGTAAACAACGCCTTGCGTGACAGGCGGTGAACATCCTGCCCATCAATTAAAATCCGCCCACGGTCTGGCGTTAATTGGCCACCAATGAGCTTCAATAGCGTTGTTTTACCCGTGCCGCTTGGCCCCATAATAGCGGTGACTTTGCCACGCGGAATGGTCATATTAACGCCACGGAAGATATCGTTATCTCCACGGGAAAAGTAAACATCTTCAACCTGTATGAAGGGAACATCCGTCATAAGCTGATTGACCTTCATCGTGTTGCCAGAACGCGTCAGTATAAACCGACTGGGCGCGGGGCAGTTTAGAAAACAGTGTTTTCGAAATATTATCGAACATCGTATCCTAACGCTACTCTTAGTAACAGTCGCGCAAATCATTGCCGTACAAACCATTCGTCAATAGAACTCACTAATACCGCGGGTACTTGCTGCATGCTTTAGCTAAACACTGCTTCAAGATGTTATTCTTACTAGTCACCTATTCACATCATGAAACGAGACACGCCATGCGTCAGCCACTCTCTACACCCAGCCAACTGCGTGAAAGTGCACTGCGCACCTTGCAAATCGAGCAAGCGGCTATTGGGGGCTTGCAAGCCAAGCTAGATGAAGGCTTTGACCACGCCTGTCAGCTTATGCTTGCCTGTCAGGGACGCGTGGTAGTCACCGGCATGGGAAAGTCAGGTCATATCGCCGGCAAAATCGCAGCCACCCTAGCCAGCACAGGCACTCCAGCCTTTTTTGTTCACCCAGGTGAAGCCAGCCATGGCGACTTGGGCATGATTACCCGCGCCGATGTGGTTTTGGCACTCTCTAACTCCGGTGAAACCGCTGAAGTAACGGCCCTACTTCCGCTACTCAAGCGCCTTGGCACACCGCTGGTCAGTATGACTGGCCGCCCAGGCTCCACTCTTGCACAGCACTCAGACGCCCACCTGGATAGCGGTGTAGAACGAGAAGCCTGCCCGCTTGACCTAGCACCCACCAGCTCCACCACCGCCGCCCTTGCCCTAGGCGACGCCCTTGCTGTTGCTCTATTGGAAGCACGGGGCTTTACCGCTGAAGACTTTGCCCTCTCTCACCCTGGCGGCAGCCTCGGTAAGCGCTTACTACTGCGTGTTAGCGACTTAATGCACGATGGCTCACGGCTCCCTCAAGTAGCGCTGGGCAGCCCGCTGCGCGATGCACTACTTGAGATAACACGCCAAGGGCTGGGCTTTACCTGCGTGGTGGATAGCGAAGGCCGTCTTGCCGGGGTCTATACCGACGGCGACTTGCGTCGCACGCTAGACCAACACCACGACCTGCGCGATGTTCAGGTAGATGACGTAATGACGCGCCCCGGCAAGCGCATTGGTCCAGACATACTAGCTGCCGAAGCGGTGCGCATTATGGAAGATAACCGTATCACTGCACTGGCTGTTGTTGATGAACAGCAGCGCCCCATCGGCGCGCTGCATATGCATGACCTGCTTGCCAGCGGCGTTATTTAACGACTTTATACTGCTTTTTTGGCAATGGATGATGGAGGCTTTATGGCCCTACCTGATGCACTACTCGACCGACTTCGCCGCGTAAAACTGCTTGCGATTGATGTAGACGGTGTACTTACTGACGGCCGTCTCTATTTTCAGGCTGACGGTATCGAAATCAAAGCGTTTCACACCCAGGACGGTCATGGCCTGAAGTTACTCAAGCGTGTCGGCATCCATGTGGCGCTGATTACCGGCCGTGATTCACCTATGGTGAGCCAGCGCGCTGCTGCCTTAGGAATCACTCACGTATACCAGGGCTGTGAAGACAAACTCACTACCCTGAGAGCGCTTTGTCAGCGGCTTGATATCACCTTAGAACAGGTCGCCTACTGTGGAGATGACCTACCTGATCTTGCTCCGATCAAGCGCTCCGGTGTCGGTATTACGGTCCCCAATGCTCCGGACTACATGCACCCCCATGCCGACTGGATCACTGAACGCCTTGGCGGACACGGGGCTGTGCGTGAAATTTGCGATACGCTCCTAACGTCCCAAGGGCACTGGGATGCCGTACTCGATACGTATCTGCACGGACAGCCATAATGCGCTTTAGGGTAAGAAAACGGGTCTGGATCACGGCAATGGTCATCGCCCTAGGCGGCGTGCTGGTTTGGCTAGACCCTCGCGGCCCCCAGGAGACTGAGATTGACTCTGAAGCTCGTGCCCAGGAACCTGGGCACGTATTAGAGAATGCCGAAATTACCCTATTTGGCGAAACAGGCACTATTCAGCAATCTCTGGTAACCCCACGGCTGGTGCATACTCCGCAAACGGCAATGACTGACGTGTTGTCACCCCGTGCCACGCTGTTTGATAGCGAACAACGTGAGTGGCTCGCCACGGCGAACACTGGCACCCTCAATACTGAAACCCAAGCATTAACATTGGCAGGCTCCGCGCGGCTACTAGCGCCTGAAGAGGGGTGGCAGCTTGATAGCGAACTATTAAACTACGACGGGACCACCCGGCATGCCTGGAGCGACACCCACGTAGTGTTGCAGCAGCCCCCTCAGCGTATGGAAGCCTCCCGAATGGATGTATGGCTGGATGACAGCCAAGTCCGTTTAACCAACAACGTGCGCGGCGTTCATCCGCCGGCCACCCGTTCCCCTTAGGAGTCGCGGTCAACTACCCCCGCCTGAAGGCGGGAGCTTGTGACAACAAGCCCGGTTGACCAGGGAGAGCGGTAGCCAACCCGCTACGTTGATAACAGGTCGCCAAGACTCACCCACGGATGCTTCCTCAGTCCGTGGCTCTGAAAGGTCAAGATCATGCTGCGGTACGCCGCCCGGGCGAAAGGTAAAACGCCGAAGATCTTGATCGCTGCCACAAGGCAGGAGCCGGTTATCGACATTCCCGAGGGGAGACGGGGCGCAAGCCCCGCGACACAAGGTCCGTAAGGGCATTGATTAGGAGGAAATCGCATGGCGATTTTCGTACTGGACAAAAAGAAGCAGCCGCTGATGCCGTGCAGTGAAAAACGGGCTCGGTTGCTGCTACAGCGCGGGCGTGCCGTGGTGCATAAGCGCTATCCGTTCACGATCCGGCTGAAAGATCGAGTGGGCGGTAGCACGCAGCCACTAAGCCTGGGCATCGACCCTGGCAGCAAAACGACCGGGCTGGCGCTGATACGCGAACCGGACAGTCAGCAGCGGCATGTGCTGTGCCTGTTTGAACTAATCCATCGCGGTTATCAGATCAAAAAGGCATTACAACAACGCGCCGCCTTTCGGCGTCGCCGCCGCAGTGCCAACCTGCGTTACCGCGCCCCGCGCTTCAATAATCGCACCAAACCCAAGGGCTGGCTGGCACCGTCGCTGCAGCATCGCGTCGATACCGTCACGGCCTGGGTGAACCGGTTGAATCGTTTAGCGCCTGTAACCGCCATCAGCCAAGAGTTGGTGCGCTTTGATACGCAGAAGCTGGATAACCCCGAGATCAACGGCGTGGAGTACCAGCAAGGCACGCTGCTGGGCTACGAAGTACGCGAGTACCTGCTGGAAAAATGGGGCCGTGAATGTGCCTATTGCGGCACCGCCGATACGCCGCTGGAGATCGAGCATGTGATACCGCGCTCGCGGGGCGGCTCGAACCGCGTCAGTAATTTGACCCTAAGCTGCCACCCCTGCAACCAGAGCAAGGATGCGCTGTCACTGGTGGATTTTTTCGCCACTGACAAAGGCCTGAAAAAGCGCCTGAAAGCCAACGGCCACACCGCTAACGCTCGGCTTGAGCGTGTGCAGCGCCAGCTCAAGCAACCGCTGCGCGATGCCAGCGCGATCAATGCCACGCGCTGGGCGCTGTTTAATGCGCTCAAAGCGACTAGCTTGCCGGTGGCTGTCGGCACCGGCGGTCGCACCAAGTACAACCGCCAGCGACTGGGCATTCCTAAAACCCATGCTCTAGACGCGGCCTGTGTCGGTGCGTTCGACGCACTACATGCTTGGCAGGTGCCCACATTAACCATCAAGGCGATGGGGCGTGGTAGCTATCAGCGCACCCGCTTAACGAAACACGGGTTTCCGCGTGGCTATCTGATGCGGCAGAAGCAGGTGCACGGCTTTCAAACCGGCGACATGGTGCGTGCGATGGTACCGACTGGCAAGAAAGCAGGTACCCATACGGGGCGTGTCGCGGTACGCAAAACCGGCAGTTTTAACATCCAGACCGAACAGGGGGCCGTGCAAGGCATCTCGCACAAATACTGCACCCTCATCCAACGCGGTGATGGCTACGGCTATCACTTTACACCCTTCACCCACCTAACAGGAGGAGCGGGACAGGCGGTGGCGTAACCCAGTCGCCCTGCGGGCGACGCGCTATCCCTCCCGGCGCTAAAGCACCGGGTTTCTCGCGCAAAATCTGATGAATGCTCTAATCCGCACTGCACTTCTTGCCCTAGCCGTGCCGCTTGTCACAATTGCACTGCCTGTAGCGGCACAAAACCAAGCGCCTATTCATGTGGAGGCCGACCGGTTAGACCTTGACCAACGAGCAGGGACAGCCGTGTACACCGGTAACGTTGACATTCGCCAAGGCAATATGCAGCTACGCGGAGAGCGTGTCGAAATTCAGCGTAACAATGCTGGCGAGTTGTCTCGCGCCATCGCTACGGGCGAGCGTGCTTACTTGCGTAACCAAATTGAAGACCAAGAAACCCCTATAGAAGGCTGGGCGCGTCGGATTATTTATCACGTTTCCGAACGCCGGGTTGAGCTGATTGACCAAGCTGAGCTGACCCAGCAAGGAGATCACTTCCAAGGTGGACGTTTAGAGTACTTTATCGATCAAGAAGTAGTACAAGCACGCTCTGACGTTAGCGGCAGTGAAAATCAGCGTATTCGTATGACCCTTCAGCCCGAACAATAGGAAGTGGCCACGTGGCAGCATCAACATCCCCAGCCCCCACACCAGTAAAAACGCTCTACGCCCATCATTTAGCGAAGAGCTATAAGCGCCGCCGTGTGGTTAAAGATATTAATCTGGAAATCACTCAAGGTAGCGTGGTTGGGCTACTTGGCCCTAATGGCGCAGGTAAAACCACCTCGTTTTATATGATTGTGGGGTTGGTCAAATTGGATGCGGGCAAAGTAGGCATTGACGACCTTGACCTCACTCATGCTCCTATGCATGAACGCGCCATGGCAGGGATTGGTTATCTACCCCAGGAAGCTTCCATCTTCCGCAAGCTCTCCGTGGCTGACAACATTATGGCCATTTTAGAGACACGCAAAGAGCTTGATCGAAGCGCCCGGGAAGCACAACTTGAGTTACTACTTGAAGATTTTCACATCACTCATATACGCGACAACTTAGGCATGAGTCTTTCTGGGGGCGAACGCCGCCGTGTTGAAATCGCCCGCTCTTTGGCCACCGAACCGGCCTTTATCCTGCTGGATGAACCTTTTGCCGGGGTTGACCCGATTTCCGTTGGGGAAATTAAAGCTATCATTCGAGCGTTAAAGAAACGCCACATTGGTGTATTGATCACCGACCATAACGTTCGTGAAACGCTGGATATTTGTGATATTGCCTACATTGTTGGCGACGGTCACATCATTGCCAGTGGAAACGCCCAGGAAATCCTCAACAACCAGAAGGTTCGAGATGTCTATTTAGGCGCCGATTTCCGCCTTTAAACAGTGACCTGCAGAAGCATTTCTTTTAGTGGCATGCTTATTGCACTTGCACCAAGCCATAACTCACTCTAGGGTGGAGCTTTCTGATTAACGAGTGGTTCTCAGATGGTCATGAAAGCTTCTCTCCAATTGCGTATCGGCACACAGCTGACCATGACACCTCAGCTGCAGCAGGCTATCGCCCTGCTTCAGCTATCGACGCTGGACCTTCGTCAAGAAATTCAGCAAGCGCTAGATGCCAATCCCATGCTTGAGCAAGAAGATGAGTTTGGCGAGCAGGCTGTCAGTGAGCCTCAAGAGGCTGAGTGGTCCGAGAGCATCCCCAACGAACTCTCCGTCGACAGTGACTGGTCAGATACCTATCAAGACATAGGCAGCCTGGGTGGCAGCAGTGAAGGCCCCGACTTCGAGCGCCAAGCCGCTGGACAAAGCCTACATGGCCACCTGCTATGGCAACTGGCCATGACAGACTTTAGCCCGCGAGAATACGCCATCGCGGAAAGCCTGATTGATGCGCTGGATGCCAACGGCTATCTCACCCAGCCGCTTAATGACATTCGGGAAGGATTAAAAGCCCAAGGCCATGACAGCTTAAGCCAGCGGGAAGTGGAAAATACCCTGCTGCGCTTGCAGCAATTTGAGCCCACCGGCGTCTTTGCCCGAGACCTGCGTGAATGCCTGATGCTGCAACTCGCCTCACTACCTGAGGACACCCCTCTGCTAATGCCCGCCAAACGGCTGGTTCGCCAGTTTTTGGAAGCATTAGGCAAAGACGATATGCGGCTTCTCAAGCGCCGTTTAAGCCTTGATGACGAGCAGCTTGACGATGTCATCCGTTTAATTCGCAGCCTTGACCCACGCCCTGGGAGCACCTATGGCGTTACCGACGACAGCTACATCACCCCCGACCTAGTCGTTCGGCACGACAATGAAGGTTGGCATTTAGAGCTCAATCCAGAAGCACTACCACGCTTGCGTATACAGCCCGACTACGCCAGCTTGATCAAACGCGCAGACAAAAGCCAAGACAACCAGTTCCTCAAAGAGCACCTCCAAGAAGCCCGCTGGCTGATCAAAAGCTTATCGAGTCGCAATGACACGCTGCTACGAGTTGGGCGTGAAATTATTGCACGCCAAATTGGCTTTCTGGAGCATGGCGAAGAAGCAATGAAACCGCTGATTTTAGCGGATATTGCTGAAGCGGTAGAGATGCACGAATCCACCATATCTCGTGTGACCACGCAGAAATTTATTCACACGCCACGGGGCGTTTTCGAGCTTAAGTACTTCTTCTCAAGCCAGGTAAGCGGCCAAGACGGCGGCGACAGCCACTCCAGCACAGCCATTCGCGCCCGCATCAAAAAGCTGATTCAGGATGAGCCCTCAGGAAAACCGCTCTCCGATAGCCGCTTGGTGACTCTGCTTGAAGAGGGGGGCATTAGCGTTGCACGGCGTACTGTCGCAAAATATCGGGAGTCAATGGGCATTCCCTCGTCAAGTGAGCGCCGCCGTTTACGCTAGTTAAGCGGTACGTATGAACAAACTCAACGCAAGGGCTTTGCAATAGCGTAAAAAGGGTTACAATCGAAGTACAGTCCGATGGATAAGGAGCACGTCAATGCAAGTAAACATCACTGGTCATCACGTTGAACTGACTGACGCCTTGCGCGACTACGTTAACGAAAAGCTAGAGCGCGTTGAACGCCACTACGACAACATTACCACGGTGCAAGTGACCTTATCTGTTGAGAAGGAGCGCCAGCAAGCAGCCTGCACACTGCACGCTGCCGGTGCAGACCTTCACGCCGAAGCGCTTGATAACGACATGTATGCCGCTATTGATGCGCTAGCAGACAAAATCGATCGTCAACTCGTTAAACATAAGGAAAAAGCACAAGCTCGCGCCCAGGGCGCTGGTGTGCGTTAACTCAATGACGTTGGAAACCATCCTCCCCCCGGAGCGCGTGCTTTATGACGTTCCCGGGGGCAGCAAAAAACGGGTGCTGGAGTTTTTCAGCACCTTTATCGCCCAAAATACACCCAGCCTAGATAGCCAAGAGGTGTTTAGCCGACTCATTGGCCGCGAGCGACTAGGCAGTACGGGGATAGGCAACGGGGTTGCCATCCCCCACGCTCGCAGTCCTCACTGTAGCGCACCCATTGCTGGCTTTTTAAAGCTTGCTGAGCCAGTAGACTTCGACGCCATTGATGGCGACCCGGTGGATCTTGTGTTTGTGCTGCTGGTACCAGAAGAGGCAGATGACACCCACCTAGCACTGCTTGGCCAAGTGGCTACTATTATGAACGACGCCCATACGCGTCAGCAGTTACGTAAAGCCGATAGTCAGCGCGAACTCTTAGCACTTATTACCGCGAAGATTCGCGAACAAGCCGCCTAGGCTTTATGGGCGGTGACCACTGCACGCAGCGATAATTTCCTCCTATGTAAGCCAAGAGAGACGCTATGCAACTGGTGATCATTAGCGGCCGTTCAGGGTCCGGTAAATCTATCGCCTTACAAGCGCTAGAGGATCTTGGCTACTACGCTATCGACAATTTACCCGCCATGCTGCTGGGCTCATTAGTTGATGAACTACGTGAGCAAGGCGAGCGCACTCACTTAGCAGTGAGCATTGACGCACGCAACCTTCCTACGGCGCTTGAACGCCTCCCAGCTTTACTGGAAGAACTACGCCAGCGAGAAATTCGTTTTCAGGTCATCTATCTGACCACGGATGCGCGCATTCTTTTGGAGCGTTACTCAGCCACCCGCCGTCGCCACCCGCTTACCCGGGATAGCGAAATGACGTTGGAAGAGGCCATCAATAAAGAAGAAGAGACGCTGCTTGAAATTCGCGATCTCGCTGACTTGTTGATCGATACGTCGCGCTTATCCGTGCATGACCTGAGACGCCGCATTACTGATCAAGTCGCCCACCAGCGAAAAGATCAGCTAACACTGACGTTTGAGTCGTTTGGCTACAAACGCGGCGTACCCATGGATGCCGACTTAGTCTTCGATGTTCGCTGCCTGCCCAACCCTTATTGGGACCCTACCCTGCGCCAATTTACAGGGCGTGATGCTGATATAGTGGCGTTTTTAAGTAGCTACCCAATGGTCGAGGCAATGACCAATGATATTCAGGCTTGGTTGGAAAAGTGGCTTCCGGCTTACCAAAATAGCCAGCGAAGTTATATAACCGTGGCTATTGGCTGCACCGGCGGGCAACACCGCTCTGTTTATATGGTCGAACAGCTTGCTAAAAAGCTGGTTAAACAGACCGGAGAAGTACAGTTGAGACACCGTGAGCTGGGGTTACAATACACGCTGAGCGAAGAGCCTGCGGTGCCATGCGTTACCACACCCGCCGCTGGCAGCACGCCCTGAGTTTCAGGACCTAACTTTTAAGGCCTAAGCTTCTCAAGACCTAAGTTTTTCAAGACCTAAGTTTCAAGACCCACTCGGCAAAAAGGAACCAGAGTGCCCAAAAGAACCTTAACACTTACCAACCAGCGTGGTCTTCATGCCCGCGCGGCCACCAAACTGGTGAAATGTGGCCAGCAGTTTTCCGCGAATATCGTGGTTTATAAGCAGCAGCAGAAAGCCGATGCCGCCAATATTATGTCGCTGCTAATGCTGGCCGCCCCCTGCGGCACCGAGCTCACTGTCGCCGCTGAAGGAAACGACGCCGAACAGGCGCTAGATGCCATTGAAGCTCTGTTCGACGCACGGTTTGACGAAGACCAGTAGCTAGTTTACCAAGTCAGCACTTGTCGACTAGCTTCCTGCCACTGTCATCGCATCAATCAGCCAGCTACCCGTGTGAATACTGCCACGGGTATCCGTATCACTTCCCACACCGCTTAGCCCCGCGAACATCTTGTTGAGGTTACTAGCAATAGTGAACTCCTCAATGGGGTACTGTACTTCGCCATTCTCAATCCAGAAACCCGCTGCTCCCCGGGAATAGTCGCCAGTGACGCCGTTAACGCCCTGCCCCATGAGCTCGGTCACCCAAATACCACGCCCCATCTGTGTTAACAGCTCTTCCCGCGGCGTTAACGGCGCTAACAAGCGCATGTTGCGCGCGCCGCCCGCATTGCCCGTGGACTGCATTCCTAAACGACGCGCACTGTAGGCAGAGAGCATGTAACTCGCCACCCTCCCCTGATCAATAAACCGGTTGCTACGGGTTTGTACACCCTCCGCATCAAACGGTGAACTAGCCGTTGCTCCCACTTCCATCGGGCGCTCTTCTAACCCAAACCAATCGGGGAATAGCGGGCTACCCAAGCGATCACATAAAAACGAGGCTTCTCGATAAAGCGCGCCGCCCGCCAGAGCACCCATAAGGTGGCCGATAAGGCCGCTAGCAAGGGAGGGATCAAACAGCACAGGAAACGTTCCCGTCGGGGGGCGTCGCGCTCCTAGACGCCGCAACGTTCGCGCTGCTGCCTCGCGCCCCACCTCCTCTGGGTGGCGAAGCTGCTGCGGGTTACGCGCAGACGTATAGTCATAATCCCGCTGCATGCCTTGCTCATCTTGGGCAATCAGCATGCAGGAGAGTGAGTGACTGCTACCCTTTTGAGTCCCCAAAAAGCCGTGGCTATTGGCGTATACTCGCACGCCCTCACCGCTTGAGAGCGAGGCACCTTCTGACTGGTGAATACCTGCCACCTCGCGGCCAGCCTGTTCGCAGCGCAGGGCAAGGTCAATCGCTTCATCGGTTGAGAGCGCCCACGGATAGTGCACCTTCAAGTCTGGCAAATAGGTCGCCATCAGCTCTGCTTCAGCGAGGCCTGCAGCGGGATCCTCCCCGGTATAACGTGCAATAGCCAGCGCCTTTTCAACCGTGGCACGAATGGAGGCACTACTTGCATCCGTTGAGGAAGCGCTACCTTTACGTTTTCCCACATAGAGCGTGACCGCAATACCCTGATCACGAGATAGCTCAACGGTCTCCACTTCACCAAGTCGCACACTAACGCCCAACCCTTGGTCAACGCTCGCGCCGACTTCGGCGGCATCCGCCCCTAGCTGTTTTGCCAGGGCAAGCGCCTCTGTGGCGCGCTCCGTCAACTGCGCCTGCTGCGCCGTTGCATCAAATGCCTGTGCCATATGGCCTCCTTTTCACCTGAATCGCATTGGCGAATCAATGTTGTGGTCGCAGCCTGATATAATGCTGCAAACGAATCTAATCTGTGAGTTCTTATATGCCGAAGCAACGCCCCGAGCCTATCGATATCGATGAACAAGAAGAGCGCCCGAGTAAATCTCAGCTAAAGCGTGAAATGCATGCTCTGCAAGCGCTTGGCGAAACATTAATTGCCATGAAGCCTGCCGAGCGGGCGCGCTTTCCTTTATCAGACGATATGCTGAGAGCGATTGAAGAGACTTCTCGCATTCGCTCTCATGAAGGCCGCCGTCGCCATATGCAATACGTTGGCAAACTTATCCGCAAAGAGGATCTAACGGCCATTCAGGGCGTTTTCGATGCCATCGAACAAGAGAAAGAGCAGCGCGATCATGCGTTTCATCGCCTGGAAAAATGGCGTGACCGGCTAGTGGATGAGGGCGACGACGCCGTTGACCTGTTTATGGCAGACTACCCTAACGCCGATCGTCAGGCGCTGCGCCAGCTAGTGCGCAACGCCCGCAAAGAGCGCGAACAGGGCAAGCCCCCCACCAGCTCACGCAAGCTTTTCAAACACCTGCGCGATACGCTAGCGCTGTAAACCAGAGTCTCAAGAAGACTGCGTGCCGCCCACGGTCAGCTCATCCAGTTTCAGGGTGGGTTGGCCAACCCCCACCGGCACACCCTGGCCCTCTTTACCGCAAACGCCAATCCCGGTATCCATCGCCATGTCGTGGCCAATCATCGATACCCGGCCCATGGCCTCAGGCCCGTTACCAATCAGCGTTGCACCTTTCACCGGCGCGGTAATTTTACCGTCTTCAATCATGTAGGCTTCGCTCGCCGAAAACACGAATTTTCCCGAGGTAATATCCACCTGCCCTCCGCCAAAACTCACGGCGTAGATTCCCCGCTTAACGCTTTTAATGATATCGGCAGGGTCATCTTGACCAGCCAACATCACCGTATTGGTCATACGAGGCATCGGCAGATGAGCGAACGACTCGCGGCGGGCGTTGCCGGTAGGCGCCATCTTCATCAATCGCGCGTTTAACTTATCCTGCATATAGCCAGTTAAAATGCCATCTTCAATCAGCGGCGTATATTGGCCGGGTGTGCCTTCGTCATCCACGCTCAACGCGCCGCGACTATCAGCAACAGTGGCATCGTCAACCACTGTGACTCCCTTGGCGGCAACCCGCTGCCCCATTCGCCCTGCAAAGGCAGAACTGCCTTTACGGTTAAAGTCACCTTCCAAGCCATGGCCTACCGCTTCGTGCAGCAGAATGCCCGGCCAACCGGCACCTAACACCACTGGCATCTGCCCCGCTGGCGCATCAATGGCTTCAAGATTGACCAGCGCTTGGCGCACCGCCTCTTTGGCATAGCGTTCGGCAACGCCCTCATCCCGCAGACGCGACATGGAGTAACGACCACCGCCGCCAGCGCTGCCGCGCTCACGGCGGCCATCTTTCGCCGCAATAACACTGACGTTAAAACGCACCAGTGGGCGAATATCCGCCGCTAGGGTGCCGTCACTGGCGCGTACTAAAACCACCTCATAGGTGCCCGACAGCGACGCACTGACCTGGCTAATGCTCGGGTCGGCCGCTCTGGCCACGCGGTCTGCCTCTTTCAGCATGGCCACTTTGTCTTCTGCCGAAAGGCCCGCCAGTGGGTCGATACCTGCATAGTACGACGCCGCGCTGACTGGCATTACTTTCTGCCCTGGCAACTGCTTGCCGCTGCGGACAATGCCAGAGGCGGTACGGCCTGTATCCATTAGTGCATCAGCGGTAATTTGGTTGGAGTACGCAAACCCGGTTTTCTCACCTGCCAACGAGCGCACGCCAACGCCGCCATCAATGTTATAGCTGGCCTCTTTAACTTCGCCATCTTCCAGCACCCAACCCTCTTGCCAGGTGCGCTGAAAATAGAGGTCGGCGTAATCAATCCCCGCTCCCATGGCGTAGCCAAGGCCAGCATCCAGAGCGTTCAAATCGAGGCCACCTGGCGTTAGCAAAATGGAAACAGCGGACTCTATATCGCTTTTATGTGCGGTCATTGGGGGCCTTCTAAAGTCACTTGCGGCGAGGTCCAAGGGCCTCGCACGCGATAATAAATAGTGGTTGCTTGATCCAGCGCATCGCCAAAAATTTGGTCGGCAAGAAACAGTGCACCGCCCACAATGGGCGCTCCGACAGCAATGGCGGCGATGGGTAAACTTTGGCTAACCGGCAGTGTGACGCCTAGGCGCTGGTCAAGTTCACGCTGTAAGAGGTTAACACTTCCTGTTAGCGTCAGCGTGGTGGCGGGTGCATCAATTTGCAGGGGGCCACGAAGCAACAGCTGCCCTTCAGCTACATCGGCAGTGCCATGCACACGGTCAAAGGCCGTTCCCTGACCGGTTAGGTCAGAAAAATCGAACCGTAGACGGCGCAGAATGTTATCAAAGTTGAGCAACCCCACTAAGCGGGCAGGCGTCGATTCAAGCGTCACAAAACGGCCGTCGCGTATATCAGCACTCATTTCACCACCAGCCCGGCTTAAATCAAGCTGCCAGGGGGCTCCCGACCAAGTAAGCTCAGCAGCAAGGTCGGTGGTGCGGCTACGCATGGCTACCGGTTGGTTAAGCTGCTCCAGCGCCGTCCCCACATCGCCACCCTGTATGGAGATATCCGCTCGTGTACGGCTATTCACCGCATTGCCTTCCCAAACCAACTCGCCGCGTGCAGAAAGCTGTCCGAGGGTTAAACCAACTGGTGAGAGCGAAAAACGACGATCATCGGTTTGCCAGTAGGCGGTTAATGGGCCAAAGCGAGTGCCACCAACGCTAATATCCGCTAGCCGTAGCCTGCCGTTGGGCAGTTCAGCTAGCCAGTCGGGAATAGCAACGGGGGCTACATGCTGTGTTTCAATTGCATCAACCCAAGAGTCGGGGGCTGCGACAGTGGCATCATGCTCTTTGGCGGGCAGGTCCAGTAAACGATCTAGGACTAGCATGCTAATTGCAACATCAAGCGGCCGCTCGCTGGCGGGTTGGTAATCTAGGCGCCCAGACAACATATCGCCGCTAAGCTGAAGTGCTGCGCGCTGGCCGGTGAGTGTCCCTGAGGCGTTAAAAGCGCCAAAGCACTCGTCACGAAAGCGTAAACAGCCAGCACGTAGCAGTACTTCAAGCGGCGTGCTCTCGCCACTAGAAGCAGATGCCAAGGCGCCTCCCGACAATATCGGCGACAGCACAGCGTGCCATGCCATGGGGTCTAACGTATCGAGCCCTGCTTCAAGGCGCCAGCCAGGCTGGCTGGGCCAATTCGGTCGCTGCACTGCATTGCCGAGCACCACTTCGGCCGCTAGTGCACCACTATTCAACGTTTGGAATCTCGCAGCTGCCTTATCGGCCAATTGCGTCGATACTCGCCCGCTTTCAAACTCCGCGCGTAGCTGCCATGGCCACGGTTGATCGCTAGTCTTGGCAAACGGCTCGGGTAGCGCGCTGGTGATGCCAAGCAGGCGGCTCTCTAAGGTTAACACTGGACGAGCCGCAAGAGAGACCTCACCCTGCCACTGGGTGCGGCCACTCATCATTTGGCGAGCCTGCTCGGCAGGCAGCCCTGCCAACGACCACAGCGCAGACGACTCCACGCTGCCCTGCAAGGCAACACGCTGATCAGCCATCAGCTCTGCGCGAATATCACCGCCCTGCCACTGGCTGCTTAGCTCTCCTAACAGCGCATGCGCCTCACCCACCTGCTGCCAGCTGAGCCCACCATCCAGATCACGCAGGGTTATTGGTAGTGACGCGTAGCGCACAGCCGATAGCGCTGGCCGTGCATTAATCTCTAGCTGGAGCGCCTCCTCGTTATCCAGCGGCAGTACAAGGGCGATATCCCCTTCGATGATACCATCAACGGTAATATCGCTACGTGGTAGCGTGTCCATATCCGGCATGGCCTGAACAAAGTTCAGCAAGGATGCACCATCACTCTGAAGACTGCCTGATAGCTGAAGCGGCTGCTCTTTCTCCATACGTATCGTGCCTTGGGATACTTCAACGCCGTGGCTTTGGGCGTGCTCTACCTGGGCTTGAAGCACTCCTCCTTGCCACAGCAAGCGCCCCTCGACATCTTCCAAACGCGGCCACTCCGGCGCAATCGGCAAGTGGCCTTGAGTGACCTCCAGCGCGAGCGTTGCCGAGAGTTGATCTGATGAAGCCGCAGGTCCCAGGGGCTGACTAAGCTTCAGCGAACCTTGCGGCACTAAGCCACCAATATCGTTCTCCAACCACTCCCTCAGCTTCGGCTCAAATGCTTTCATGGGCAGCCACTGGGAGAGCGGGCGGGAGATCGCATCTACATCGGCAAATGCAATATCCAACCCAAATTGACCGCTTTGCTGCCCCGCGATCAAGCCGAACCCACCACTTACCTGGGCGCCATCCCAGTCCACATTGAGGTCACGGCCGCTAATCATGGTGTTAGGACCATCATACACCCACTCCACCACCCCTTCGGCGTGACTTAGCTGCATAGGTACATCGAAGAGTTCTGGAAAATAGAGCGTACTATCGCCTGCGCTGTTAAAGGTCACGCGGCCACGCAGGTCGCGAGCCTGCACCCAAGCGTCCAGCGGACCGCCTCCTGGCGCTTGCTGCCAGGGGAGTACAGCCACATTAGTAAGTGCAGCATCCACGCCCCATCGCCCCTCACGCTGCCCCAGGCTCAGCCCCTGCACCTGCCCTCGGGGCGAGAGCGTTTGCAATACCCGGGTGAGTGACTCAGGCAACAGCGCATACTCCCGCCAAGCCGCTAGCGAGGCGAGCTCAAACGCACTGGTTCGCAACTCCCACTGCCCCGGCTGGTGTGACAGATACCAGTGGTGTGGCAGCGCGGGGCCATCACCAACGCCTTCAGGCTGGGCCCACTCTACGGTTTCTGCATTGCCACTTAGCCACGCCTCACCGCCTTCGCTGTCGCGCAGCCACTGCCCACTGGCCTGAATGTTTCGCAGCACAGCGTACTCCACATCTTTACGTAGCGTCAGCTCGGGCACATCTAGTGCAAGCCGCGCATCAGCTAGCGCGCCTTCTTGCCAACGCCCCCATAGCTGCACATGACCGCCCACCTGTTCGAGAAAAGGCATGCGATCTGGCCGAAACAGTGCCGCCAGCACCACCAGATGATCCAACTGCATATCGAGCTGAAGCGCAGCAGAAAAGTCCCTAAAGCCTTGCTGACCGGGCTGCATTTCGGCACGCATGGTAATGGCGGGCAGCTCTGATGCCAGCACATCAGGCGCCTCGACAATATTCAGGGAGCCCTCTAATCGTGTGCGGCGATGATCGCCATTCAGAAGCAGCGAAGGTGCATGAAGCATCACAGTCTGCTGCTGGCCATGCAGCATGATGCGGCTGTTATCCACCCAAAGGCGCTGGCGCAGCAGCAGTCCAGCCCAGGCATCCAAGGATTCAAGGTCCACCTCTGGTTGTGGTGCTACCCCCAGCGGCAGCTTGGCCGGTGAAGGCCAGCCCCAGGCGATGTCAGGCTGCTGGTAGAGATGGAATTCGAGCCCAGACATACGCGCATCGCTGAAGATAGGCGCTAAGTGGCGCAACGTGGCCCAGGCATCCAAACGCAGCGACAAGCGATCAAGCCCTATCAGGGCCTGACCATCCGGCGTTTGCGCATGAAGGTCTTCCAGCTCCAGGTGCAGGACGTTGCGCTCCAGAGAGAGCGCTAGATGGTCGATGCTCACCGGCACGCCAATACGTGCCTCTAAAAGCGCCTCCAAGCGGGGGGACAATGCATCAACTTGGCTAGCAAAGAGACGCAGCGCTAACAGCAGTACCGCCAGCGTACCCAGCACAACGGCCACCCCTACTAGACAGCCACGAAAAAAAGAGCGTGGTGCCATCATTACATCAGTACGATGTCGTACTGCTCTTGGGAGTAGTGCTGCTCAACCTGAAAACGGATCGTTTTATTAATAAACGTTTCCAGGTCAGCGACCGCGGCAGACTCCTCATCAAGCAGCCTGTCCACTACTGGCTGGGATGCCAGCACCATATACGTTTCCGCACTATAAGCCCGCTCTTCACGCAGGATCTCACGGAAGATTTCGTAGCAGACCGTTTCAGGGGTTTTCAACGTGCCGCGACCACCACAGGTGGGACACGCTTCGCATAGTGTTTGTTCAAGGCTTTCCCGCGTGCGTTTACGGGTAAGCTGCACTAAACCAAGTTCGGTGACCCCGGTACATTTGGTTTTAGCATGGTCCCGCTCAAGCGCTTTTTCCAGCACGCGCAGCACTTGCCGCTGGTGCTCTACATCCACCATATCGATAAAGTCGATAATGATGATGCCACCTAAATTACGCAGCCTAAGCTGGCGGGCAATGGCAGTGGCGGCTTCCAGATTCGTCTTGAAAATAGTCTCTTCAAGGTTACGATGCCCCACATACCCACCGGTATTCACATCGATGGTAGTCATGGCCTCGGTGGGGTCAATTACCAAGTACCCTCCGGACTTGAGCTGCACCTTGCGACCTAGCGCTTTTTGAATCTCGTCTTCGACACTATAAAGGTCGAAGATGGGGCGTTCGCCGGGGTAGTACTCGATGCGATCAACAGCATCGGGCATAAACTCTTCAGCAAACTCGACCAGCTTGACGAAGTTCTCCCGGGAATCAATGCGTACTTTCTCGATATCATCCCGCATCACATCCCGCAGGGTGCGCATAAACAGCGGCAAGTCATCGTAGATGACGTTGGGAGGGGCGGCGGTGATTTTGCGCTCGCTGACCTTGCGCCAAATACGTAGCAAGAAGTACATGTCGCTGGCCAGCTCTTCATCGCCTACGCCTTCGGCCGCCGTACGCACGATAAAGCCACCCGTGACCTCAATGGTTTGCTCTTCGATACTTTTATCCAGCAGCGCTTTCAAGCGCTCCCGCTCGCGCTCATCTTCAATGCGCTGCGATACCCCGTGATGAGGCGAGTCAGGCATATAGACCAGATAGCGAGAGGGAATCGAAAGATGGGTAGTCAGCCGCGCCCCTTTGGTACCGATAGGATCTTTGGTGACTTGCACCACCAGCGCCTGACCTTCGTGTAGAAGCTGCCCGATGGTCTGCTGCTCGTCATTGGGCGTACCGGGTGGCATGACCTCATGGGCATGAATAAACGCTGCGCGCTCTAAGCCAATATCAACAAAGGCAGCCTGCATGCCAGGCAGTACGCGCACCACTTTGCCTTTGTAGATATTGCCTACGATACCGCGCCTGCGAGAGCGCTCTATTAGCGCCTCTTGCAATACGCCGTTTTCCACCAGCGCAACGCGGGTCTCCATTGGCGTTAAATTTATGAGGACTTCACCGCTCATGCAAAATTCCTTATTGGATGTCCTATTCCTTGCCAGCGCAGCGGGCGATGAGTCGGTGGTTACGAGGGATAACGGCCCGCCCAAACGGGAACCCCTTGCTGGCGTAGCAAGCGCGTTGTTTCAAATAGTGGCAGCCCCACCACAGCAGAGTGACTGCCCTGAATTTGTTCAATAAAAATGGCGGCTAAGCCTTGAATAGCATACCCACCCGCTTTATCGGCGGGTTCGCCCGTCAGCCAGTAGCAGGCGATCTCTTTTGCTGTTAACTCGCGCATGGTGACGTCCGTGGCCACACAACAGGAGAGTATACCTAGCGGCCCGCTTACCGCTACTGCCGTGAGTACCTGATGCGTGCGCCCAGAGAGCATTCTCAACATCTCAGCCGCGTGCTGTTGATTATTAGGCTTACCTAAAATGGTGCTATCAATAACCACCGCGGTATCCGACCCCAGCACGGGCAGCGCGGTTTTGCCCACCGCCGCCTGCGCTTTTGCCACCGCCAGCCGTTCTACATAGGCCGTGGGAGACTCTGCCTCAAGCGGCGTTTCATCAATATCGCTTGGCAAGACACTGACCGGCACACCGATAGAGGCCAACAGTGCCTGGCGGCGTGGTGATGCCGAGGCCAAACAGAGCACGGGGGTGTGGTTATCGTCACGCATTGGCCATTCGCCGCTCAATCGCTTTAAACATTGTGGAGAGCCACGGCCAGAGGAATGCGCTGACCAGCGATGGGATCAAGAAAGAGAGATGTATGGAAAAAACACCCGTCAGCGTTCTTAGCCACTGCTCTATCAGCTGAGCCAACCCTAACAGCACCAGCACCAATACCGACTGTTGTACCAGCGAATAAGCACGAAAACGGGGATACACTAGCGCGGCTAAAAACGTAAGAATCGAAAAAATCAGTGCATGCTGTCCAAGCGCTGTCCCCTCAATAAGATCCATCAAGAGGCCAAATACAAAGCCGTGAAAAACCCCAACTCGATCCGGCGCTTGCATACACCAATAAATCAACATTAGCCCAATCCACTCCGGGCGAAAAACCTGCCAACCATCGGCCAGGGGCATTACCTGTAAGCAGAGCGCAAAAATAAGGCTCAGCCAGACCACCACCAGTGGCACTACCGGCGCACGCGCCATTAGCGTTCCTCCTGCATGGCCGGGGAAGCTGGCTGCCCAAGCCGCTGGGCGGCATGGAGCGCATCGGCTGAAATATCCATGGACTCATCCCAAATAGAAGCATCCAACTCTTCGCGGGGTGGTGGAAAGAGCAGCAGGAAGTGGCGTGAACGCTGAAGCTGAGCCGAAGGTTCAGCAACAACCCGGGCAAATGGCTGGCCAGGGTCGTGATACACCTCGGTCACTCGCGCAACGGGGTAGCCCGGCGGAAAACGCCCTGCCAAACCAGAGGTGGTCAGTAAGTCACCTTCGCGAATATCCGCCGTATCCGGCACATGGAGAACGTTCACACTGCCGTAACGGCCAGTACCCTGAACAATAAAACGCAGCCCATTGCGGTTAACCTGCACTGGTAGAGCATGGCTTGCATCGGCTAACAGCAACACACGGCTAGAGTAGGCTGAAACAGCAGCCACCTGACCAACCAAACCCGATGCATCAATCACCGGCTGACCGACATAGGCACCGTTGCGGTGCCCACGATCCACCACCATTTGATGGCTAAACGGGTCATTATCCAGCGAGAGTAGCTCCGCCGTGATATAGGGAATATCGCGCCGCTCGGCAGCGCCAAGCAAGTTGCGTAGCTCGGCGTTCTCAGCCGTCAGGTTAGCCAAGCGCTGCCCGCGGTGAGAGAGCGTCAAGATTTGCTCACGCAAGTGGCGGTTTTCATCCACCAGCGCCTGCTGGTCGGCGAGTGCTAGCGCGCCCCAATTCAGCAGATCACTAGGCACACTGACTACCCACTGGATGGGAGCGACAATCGTGGTCATTTGGGCGCGCACATCTTCCATGCGAGTAAAACGATGGTCGACAAACATCAACGCGCTTGCCGCCAGCACACAGAAGAATAGCCGGTAACCGGGTAGCGGCCCGTGTGAGAACAGCGGTTTAATAGGCAATCCCCCGCGTTAAACCGCTGCGATCAGTCGCTCGACAGCAACTCAAAGGTATGCTGGTCAATCATCTCCAGCGCCTTGCCACCGCCACGCGCCACGCAGGTCAGCGGATCTTCGGCCACGATGACCGGCAGGCCAGTTTCTTCGGCGATCAGCTTGTCGAGGTCACGCAGCAGCGCGCCACCGCCGGTCAGCACCAGGCCGCGTTCGGCGATGTCGGACGCAAGCTCGGGGGGCGACTGCTCCAGCGCGCTCTTGACGGCAGATACGATAGAGCCCAGCGTTTCCTGGAGCGCCTCGAGAATCTCGTGGGAGTTGAGCGTGAAGCTTCGCGGGATGCCCTCCGCCAGGTTACGGCCGCGCACGTCGATCTCGCGCAGCTCGCCACCCGGGTAGGCACACCCGATCTCTTCCTTGATGCGCTCGGCCGTGGCTTCGCCGATCAGGCTACCGTAATGGCGGCGCACGTACGCGGTGATCGCCTCATCAAAACGGTCACCGCCTACGCGAATCGATTCTGAGTACACTACGCCATTCAGCGAAATAATCGCAATTTCAGTAGTACCACCACCGATATCCACGACCATCGAGCCCTGCGCTTCTTCTACCGGTAGCCCAGCACCAATCGCGGCTGCCATCGGCTCTTCGATCAGGAATACTTCTCGGGCACCCGCGCCTTCTGCTGACTCGCGAATTGCCCGACGCTCGACCTGAGTCGACATACAGGGTACGCACACCAGAACCCTAGGGCTTGGCGTGAGGAAAGTGCTCTGGTGCACTTTACGAATAAAGTGCTGAAGCATCTGCTCGGTAACGGTGAAATCGGCGATAACGCCGTCTTTCATCGGGCGAATAGCCGTAATGTTGCCAGGCGTGCGGCCGAGCATGCGTTTAGCGTCAGCACCTACCGAGGCTACGCTGCGCATATTGCCAGACTGGCGGATGGCGACTACGGACGGTTCATCGAGCACGATGCCACGACCGCGTACATAAATCAGTGTGTTGGCCGTACCCAAGTCGATCGATAGATCGCTGGAAAACAGCCCCCTCAAACGTTTGAACATGGATGTTGTTACCTAGTGCAGACCGGGAACCCTGTGCGGATGCAAACGGTATCACCGCAACCCCTTGGCAGCAAGCACGAGTCGTGCCGAACACTGCCCGTCAGGGCCATTATGTGGTACCTTTTGCGGCTATTTTCCACGTCTGCTCCGTCAGACGAATTTAAGATGACCGTATGTATACCGCTTAAAGCGAAATATGTTCCATCACGATTGCGAGGAAACCTCGATCATGGCGCTTGAAGAATCTCATGTGCGCCGGGCCGCACACTTGGCCCGACTCGCCGTTAGCGATGACCAAGCCAGTGGCTTTGTCGACGATCTCAGCCGCATTCTGGACATGGTCGACCAGCTCCAGAGCCTGGATACCGAAGGCGTCGCGCCGCTGTCGCATCCGCTAGACGCTACCCAGCGCCTGCGCGCCGATGAAGTCACGGAAACCAACCAGCGCGACACGTTCCAGCGCTGTGCCCCGGCAGTGGAAAACGGTCTTTATCTGGTGCCGCGTGTGGTCGAGTAACCCACGCCCACCGCTCGTTTCCGCTTATTCTATTCGCCCCTGAACGGAGCTTCCGGGTCATGCATGATAAAACCGTAACGCAGCTCGCCGCCGCCCTAGCCAGCGGCGAACTCTCCAGCCGAGAGCTGACTTCCCACTTTTTGCAGCGCATTGAGAAAGCCGACGGTCAGCTCAATAGCTTTATTACCGTGACCGCCGAACAGGCGCTAAGCCAGGCCGAAGCCGCCGATAAAGCGCGTGCTGACGGCAAAGCAGGCAAACTCACTGGCATTCCGCTAGCGCTAAAAGATATTTTTTGTACGCAAGGCGTCAAAACCAGCTGCGGCTCCAAAATGCTCGATAACTTTCTCGCGCCTTACGACGCCACCGTGGTAGAGAAACTCAGCGCTGCGGGCACCATTAGCCTGGGTAAAACCAATATGGACGAGTTCGCCATGGGCTCCTCCAACGAAAACAGCCACTACGGCGCGGTCAAAAACCCGTGGGACCTCGCTGCCGTTCCCGGCGGCAGCTCCGGCGGCAGCGCAGCGGCAGTGGCAGCAGGGCTTGTGCCTGCAGCCATGGGTACCGATACCGGTGGCTCTATTCGCCAGCCAGCGGCGTTCTGCGGCATTACCGGCCTGAAGCCCACCTACGGGCGGGTTTCCCGTTACGGCATGATCGCCTACGCCTCCAGTCTCGACCAGGCAGGCCCCATGGCGCGCACCGCTGAAGACTGCGCGCACCTGCTGAACGTGATTGCCGGTCATGATGTGCGCGACTCCACCAGCGTCGCCCGTGGCGTACCGGACTACACCGAGACCCTGAATGCTCCGCTCTCTGGCCTCAAAATCGGCCTACCTAAAGAGTACTTTGGCGACGGCTTGGACCCCGAGGTAGAGAAAGCCGTTCGTGAAGCGGTGAAAGTATATGAGTCGCTAGGTGCCACGGTACGCGAGGTGAGCCTGCCGCATACCCACTACGCGATTCCCGCTTATTACGTCATCGCCCCCGCCGAGGCTTCCTCGAACCTGTCGCGCTTTGACGGCGTGCGTTTTGGCCATCGCTGCGATGCTCCTACGGACCTGATTGATCTCTATACCCGCTCGCGGGCGGAAGGCTTCGGTGAAGAGGTGAAGCGCCGCATTCTGATCGGCACCCACACGCTATCGGAAGGCTTCTTCGACGCCTACTACACCAAAGCGCAGAAGGTTCGCCGCCTGATTCGCCAGGACTTCCTCGACGCCTTTGAAGATGTCGATGTACTGATGGGCCCAGCCTCCCCCACGCCTGCCTTCGACCTGGGCGCGAAGAAAGACCCGGTCTCCATGTACCTGCAAGATATCTACACCATCGCCGTTAACCTGGCGGGTATTCCTGGCATCAGCGTTCCCGCAGGCTTTGCGGGCGGTCGCCCGGTAGGCTTACAGATATTGGGCACCCACTTTGCCGAAGCGCAGCTGCTCAACGTGGCCCACCAGTTCCAACAAGCGACCGACTGGCACCTTCAACTGCCCGCCTTTGCCGAGGAGAACGCCTAATGCAATGGGAAACCGTGATTGGGCTGGAAGTTCACGTTCAGCTCGCAACGCGCTCTAAGATCTTTTCCGGTGCCTCCACCGCGTTTGGTGCCGAGCCGAACACCCAGGCCTGCGCCGTTGATTTGGGCCTGCCGGGCGTCCTGCCAGTACTGAATGAGCAGGCCGTCGCCATGGCCGTGCAGTTTGGCCTCGCCGTCCACGCTGAGATTCCTGAAGTCTCGGTGTTTGACCGCAAAAACTACTTCTACCCGGATCTTCCCAAGGGTTACCAAACCAGCCAGATGTATCATCCCATTGTGGGTGCTGGCGACGTTGAGATTACCCTGGATGACAACACCACCAAACGGATTCGCATCCACCACGCCCACCTGGAAGAGGACGCCGGCAAGTCGCTGCACGAAGACTTCCACGGTATGACCGGCATCGACTTGAACCGGGCAGGCACGCCGCTGTTAGAGATCGTTTCAGAGCCAGATATGCGCAGTGCGAAAGAAGCGGCCGCCTATCTCAAAGCGATTCACTCCATCGTCACCTATCTGGGCATTTCCGACGGCAACATGGCCGAAGGCTCGATGCGTTGCGACGTCAACGTGTCGGTACGCCCTAAAGGGCAAGAAGCGTTTGGGACTCGTGCAGAAATTAAAAACGTCAACTCGTTCCGCTTTGTGGAGCGCGCCATTGCGTTTGAAGTCGAACGTCAGATTGAACTGATTGAAGACGGCGGCAAAGTAGTGCAAGAGACCCGCCTGTTTGATCCAGAGCGCGACGAAACCCGCAGCATGCGCACCAAGGAAGAGGCGAACGACTACCGCTACTTCCCCTGCCCCGACCTGCTGCCGGTGGTGCTGGATCAAGCCTACCTGGATCACCTGCGCAACCAACTGCCGGAGCTGCCCGCCGATAAGCGTGCCCGCTTCCAGAATGAGCTAGGCCTGTCGGCTTACGACGCTAACGTGCTATCAGCCAGTCGTGAAATGGCGGAGTTTTTCGAGGAAGTACACCGGGTATGTGGCGACGCCAAGCAGGCGGCCAACTGGGTACAGGGCGAACTTTCCGGCGCGCTGAACCGCGAGAATCTGAGCATCCAAAATAGCCCAGTGTCAGCCCAACAGCTTGGCGAACTCATCAGACGTGTGCTGGATGACACCATTAACGGTAAAGCCGCTAAGCAAGTGTTCCAAGCGCTATGGAATGGCCAGGGCGAGAGCGCGGATGCCGTCATCGAGGCAAAAGGCTTAAAGCAGGTGACCGACACCGGCGCGATTGAAGCGATGATCGATCAAGTCATTGCCGAAAGTCCGGCGCAGGTGGCGCAGTACCGTGATTCCGAGCCCGAGAAGCGTGGCAAGATGATTGGCTACTTTGTGGGTCAGGTGATGAAGGCATCACGCGGCACGGCTAACCCGCAGCAGGTCAACGGCTTGCTGAAAGAGAAGCTGGATGCGCTGCTATAGAAAACGCGCATAGGTGCGGTGATAGACCACAAGCGGCTGCTTCGGCAGCCGCTTTTTTTTATGGCTGATTTTTATGATTAGGACAGCTGGCTAGGCTGGGTAAAGCGCTTAAGCTGCGCGCAGCCCGCCGCCCAGACGTCAGCCTCTAGCTCGACAATGGCCGCCGTGGGGAAGCCAACGCCCTGGCTTGGCGTGCCTTCGACCAACAACCCAGCCAAGTCGCCCACCAAGGGCATGTGGCTGACCAGCATAATCGGCGCGTCATCACGATGAGTGAGCAACCACTCGCTCACATCGCTCGGCGGGTCTTCCGGGGTAATAAATGACAGCGTGTTAAGCGGCACGCCCAAGGCATCGCTAATCCGCTGGGCGGTTTGCTGAGCGCGCACATAGGGGCTTGCGTAGAGCATTGGCAGCGTCAGCTCGCCCTGCTCAACGCGCGATGCCAGCCAGCGGGCCATGGTCTCGGCCTCGCGCTCCCCTCTGGGCGTCAGCAGTCGGGCGTGGTCTGGAAAACCTGGGGCGGCTTCGCCATGGCGCATAATCAATACGCTATTCATACCGCTATTCATCGCAACCTCCGCTGTTGTGTTGGCCCTGGTGGGCCTGCTCGCGATGCGCCTGCTGAACCGCTTCCCGGGGCAGGATAAATTCCACATCGCTGCTCTGCTCTCCCATCATGAGCGTACTCGCCATTTCTTGTGCGGGCACCCCATCGAAGAGCACACGATTCAACCCTTCGGCCAACGGCATATAAACCCCCATCTCGCGCGCTTTTGCGCAGACCAGCTTGACGGTATTGACGCCTTCCGCCACTTGGCCAAGCGCAGCCACCGCTTCCTCTAACGACAGCCCCGTACCCAGTGCATGGCCCACGCGGTAATTGCGCGACAAGTTAGACGAGCAAGTGACGATCAGGTCGCCCACGCCTGCCAAACCAAGAAACGTCATGGGGTTGGCCCCCTGGGCAACGGCGAAACGGCTCATCTCGGCCAGCGCTCGGGTCATCAGCATGCTGCGGGTGTTCTCCCCCATCCCCAGCGCCGCGGCCATGCCCGCTGCAATGGCGTAAATATTCTTTAATGCGCCCCCCAGCTCCACGCCGTGACGATCATTACTGGCGTATACGCGGAAATAGCGACAGCCCAGCACTTGCTGTACTCGAGTGCGCGTTAGCGCATCCGCACTGGCGATCACCGTGGCGGTCAACTGCTTGTCAGCAATCTCGGAGGCCAAATTAGGCCCTGCAATGACGCCAGTATGGGGGAAGCCGGTCTCCTGCTCCAGCACTTGGCTCATCAGTAAAAAGCCATCTTGCTCAATCCCTTTGGTGGTGCTGACCAGGATTTGTTCGGGCGAGAGCCAGGGCTTGGCCGCTTGCACCACGCTGCGAAACGCTTTCGACGGGATGGCAATCAGCACCAGTTCGGCACCCGTCAGCACCGATTTCAAGTCGGTCAATGCGGTGACGGCAGGGTTGATCGCATAGTCGGGAAGATAGCGGCCGTTGCGGTGCTCTCGGTTGATCTGCGCGACCAGCGCCTCGTCGCGCAACCATTGACGCACGTTAGCGCCATTGTCGGCGGCGATACTGGCCAGCGCGGTACCAAAACTCCCGCCCCCCAGCACCGCGACGTTACTTTGCTGCTCTGCCATAGCCATGTCCTGAGTTCTTTTACGTAACGGTGGGCCTCAACCCCCATTTTGATAAGCACTATCTTAACAAAACAAGCGGCCCGCTTGGTCAACCAAGCGGGCCGCGACTAGCGAGCTTAGGGCATTAAGCCGTCAACACACTATTGAGGCGCTTCACGTAGGCAGCCGGGTCGTCCAGATGGCCGCCCTCGGCAATGATCGCCTGATCCAGAAGGATGTGGGCTAACTGGCCAAATAGATCACCCTCTGCATTTTCCAAACGGGCCACTAGGGCATGGTTGGGGTTGAGCTCCAGAATGGGCTTCACCTCCGGCAGCTTCTGGCCTGCGGCTTCCATAATGCGGCGCATTTGGTAGCCCATCTCGTGCTCGGGCAATACCACGCAAGCGGGCGAATCGGTCAGGCGGTGGGTGATTTTGACCTCTTGAACGCCATCGCTCAGCACTTCTTTGACGCGCTTTACGAGATCTTCCTTCGCCTTGGCCGTCTCTTCCTGGGCTTTTTTCTCGGCTTCGTCTTCGACATCGCCCAGGTCCAGCTCGCCTTTGGCCACGTCGGCGAAAGACTTGCCATCGAACTCGGTCAGGTGGCTCATCAGCCACTCATCGATACGATCGGAGAGGAGCAGCACCTCGATACCTTTCTTGCGGAAAATCTCCAGGTGCGGGCTGTTCTTCGCGGCATTGAAGCTATCCGCCACCACGTAGTAGATCTTCTTCTGACCTTCCTTCATGCGCTCGACGTATTCGGCCAGAGAATGCTCCTGGGCGGACGTGTCGGTATGCGTGGAAGCAAAGCGCAGCAGGCCGGCGATTTTTTCGCGGTTAGCGAAGTCTTCACCTGGGCCCTCTTTCAGCACACTGCCAAAGGTGTTCCAGAACGTTTGATACTGCTCGCTATCTTTGGACAGTTTCTTGAGCATGTCCAGCGCACGCTTGGTGAGCGCCCCTTTGATCTTGTCGACCTTGGGGTCCTGCTGCAGCAACTCACGGGAGACGTTCAATGAGAGATCGCGCGTATCCAGCACACCCTTGATGAAACGCAGGTAGAGGGGCAGGAACTGCTCGGCATCATCCATGATGAAGACACGTTGCACGTAAAGCTTCACACCGCGCGAGCCATCACGGTCGAACATGTCGAACGGTGCGCGGCCCGGCACGTAGAGCAGGCTGGTGTACTCGAGCTTACCCTCGACTTTGTTGTGACTCCAGGTAAGCGGGTCACTGAAGTCGTGGGCAACGTGCTTGTAGAACGCCTTATACTCGTCGTCGCTGATCTCGCTCTTCGGGCGCGCCCACAGCGCGGTAGCTTCGTTGACAGTTTCCCACGTCGTCACTTCGCTACCTTCGATCTCGTTACCGTCGTCATCCTTGGCGGTTTCGACCTTGGGCATACGCACCGGCACTTCGATGTGGTCAGAGTACTTGCGCACCAAGCTTTGCAGGCGGTAGTCGTCGGCGAACTCTTTTGCATCGTCTTTTAAATGCAGGGTGATTTCCGTGCCGTGAGCGTCACGCTCGATGTCGGCAACAGTAAACTCGCCTTCGCCTTTGGAGCGCCACTCGACGCCTTCAGATGCGGCGGTGCCCGCTTTACGAGTACGTACGACCACTTCGTCGGCCACGATGAAGGCCGAATAGAAACCAACCCCGAACTGACCGATCAGCTTGGCGTCTTTTTGCTGCTCGCCGGAGAGCTGCTTCAAAAACTCTGCCGTACCGGAACGCGCGATGGTGCCCAAGTTGGCAATCACATCTTCGCGGTTCATGCCGATACCATTATCGCGCAGCGTGATGGTGTTGGCGTCGCGGTCGTGCTCGATCTCGATACGCAGCTCGCTATCGCCTTCGTATAGAGCGTCGTTATCGAGTGCGGCATAGCGTAACTTGTCACAGGCATCAGCGGCGTTGGAAATCAGCTCGCGTAGAAAAATCTCCCGATTCGAGTACAGGGAGTGGATCATTAGATTCAGGAGCTGTTTGACTTCCGTCTGAAAGCCAAGAGTTTCTTCATGGGTCGCAGTCGTCATGCGCTTAGCCCTCATTGATCACGTGTTGCTTGACGCCTCTGCCCACAGGCAGAGGCGGAAAAGGTAGTGAACTCAATATGGGGATAAGTGAAGGGATTTCAAGAAGGTGTGCGTGAAGAAGCGGTGGCTGCCTCAGTAGCCGATTTCCAAGCGCGATAGTCGGCCAACTGCGTATCGACGCGGTTTAGTAACCAGCCTACGATCAATACGTCATCGACCACTCCTAGCAGCACCAAAAAGTCGGGGATCAGGTCGAATGGCATGACCAGGTAGGCCAACGCCAGCGCCATGGTGCCAAACGCAGACCAGGGAATCGGCCTGAAATCTCCTTTCAGCACATCGCGGGTCATGGGTAAAAATAGCTTGAGCGCACGGGCGATACGTTTAACGGCCCATACGCGTGTTTTCAATCGACGAAACAATCCCCAAACGGATAATCGTGCCATCGTTATCGAATCCTCTTAGTGTCACGATTGTCAGAACCTTATCTGTGCGTATAGTTCACTTGTCCGTATAGTTCACTATTGCGCCTTTGACCCTACCAGCGAGCAAGAGGGAGTGCCATGCCGGCTACGCCATTACGTTCTACCCTTCGCACTCTATGCGCAGCAGCCATCATCGGCCTACCGACGGGGAGTTGGGCAGCCACTGATGACGCTATGCGTGATGCGCTCAACGCCGCACGCCAGCAGCAGTGGCAACACATCGATGAGCGCGCCATCGAAGGACACATACTCAGCGGTTATGTCACCTATCACCGCTTACGCAACCAGTTGCCCAACGTGGCCGCCAGTCAAGTGCTGCAGTTCATCGAACAGCATGCCGACTCTCCGCTATCGGAATGGATGCGCGGCCAAGCCATTGCCAAATATGGTCATGCAGGACGTTACGGCGATCTACTCACCGTCGCCGATGGCGAGCCTGCTGGAACGGCACGTCAGTGTTACTACTACATGGCGCTCATCGACCGTGCCCCAGAAGAGTCGCGCCGCGCGGGCTTGGCGCTTTGGCGAGTAGGCAGCTCACAGCCCGATGCCTGTGACCCCCTTTTCAACCGCCTACGGGCCGATGGCACTATCGATGCGACCGCCATCTGGGAACGCAAGATGCTAGCTTGGCAAGCGGGCGAATCGCGCCTGAGTAACTACCTAGGCGGACTACTGAGCAGCGAGTGGCAAACGGCCCTCGACACAGTGGACGCGGTCAGCAACAACACCAGGGCTATCACCAGCGCCCCCACCTGCCTAGGCCCGGAGTGCAGAGCCACGGCGGCTTTCTACCAAGCCGCCATGCAGCGCCTGACCCGAGACGACACGCCTACCGCTTTCGCCGCTTGGCAGCAGCTCTCGCCGCGCTTGAACTTAACGTCGCTAGAGCGCCAAGTGATCGATGAGGAACTGGCGTTCTATGCCCTTGTACGCAATGTACCTGGCACTCTGGGCTGGGTCGATAGTGTGCTGCCCTCTCTAGAGAGCGAACGCGTGCTGGAGCTGCGCGTACGTCGCGCCTTGGCAGACCGCCAGTGGACAGAGGTGATGCACTGGATTGCTGAAATGCCTTCCAGCCAGCAAGAGAGCAGCCGCTGGCAGTACTGGCTGGGGCGTGCCAACGAACAGCTGGGTAATCAGGAAGCTGCTCAGGCGCGCTACCAGCAGGCTGCCCAGGACCGTAGTTTCTATGGCTTTGCCGCCGCTGAGAAAATCGGCCAACCGTACCGACTCAACCACGAGCGCCACCACTTCGACGAAGCCACCCGCGAGGATATCGCGCGACTGCCCGCCGTACAGCGAACGCAAGCGCTGCTGCGTATTGGCGAAGAGGGCCTGGCCAACAGCGAGTGGCTGCATGCCGTGCGCGAAGCATCGCCTTACCAGGCTCGTGCCCTCGCCGACTACGCTGCCCAGCAGCAGTGGCATGCCCGGCTGGTACAAACCACTATTGCTGGCGAGATGTGGGATGCGTTGGAGTGGCGCTTTCCACCCGCTTACCGCGATGACTTTTTGGCTTGGGGTCATCAAACCGGCGTTGACCCTTATCTGCTGATGGCAATCACTCGCCGAGAAAGCGCCTATAACCCGGTTGCCCTCTCTCCTGCAGGTGCACGTGGCTTAATGCAGTTAATGCCGGGCACTGCCGCGCAGGTGAGCCGCCAGTTGGGGCTTAACGACCCCGGGCCTTATGGCGTACTGGAGCCTGAACTGAATATTCGCCTGGGTAGCACTTACCTTCGCGACAAGTTAGAACGCTATCAGGGCAACCGCTTAGCGGCGACTGCCGCTTATAACGCAGGCCCTGGTCGCGTAGACCAGTGGCTGGGCAGCAACAGCATGGAGTCGTTCGACCTGTTCGTGGAGAGCATCCCCTTCCGCGAAACCCGCGATTACGTGCAGGCCGTACTGAGCTATCGGGTCATCTTCGAGAGCCTGGCCAACGGCGGTAGCAGTGAAGGCGTTTCGCTATTGAACGACAGCGAGCAGAGCGTTCGCTACGACCGCGCGCTGGTTCAACGCTAAGCCTGTCTCCGCTCCCCTCCCGCGCCCGGTCACACCGGGCGCTGCTCCAGCGCCAGCCGCAGCCCGAACATGACCAGCACCGCCCCCGTGGCCGCATTCAGGGTTTGTGCAAAGCGCGCGCTGGCCAGCCATTTGCTGGCGCCTCCCACCATCAGCACCACGCTGATCTGCCAGATATTAGCAATGACAAAATGTACGCCTGCCAGCCAGAGTGATTTCAGCAGCGCAGGGTCGGTGGGTGCGATAAATTGCGGCAAAAACGCCATATAGAAAATCACGGTTTTAGGATTCAGCACATTCGAAAGAAGCCCCTCTTTGATCGGCTGCCAAAGCGGCACTGGCATGGACTCCTTCATAACACCTTTCACCGGCAGCGGTGTTCCCTGGCGAGCTGCCAGCAGACTAGTGATACCCAGCCAAATCAGATATGCCGCCCCTGCCAGCTTCAGCATATTAAACGCCCAAGCCGACTGCAGCAGAATGAATGAAATCCCTAACGCAGAAACGGTGGCATGCACAAACAAGCCGCAGCAAATCGCTACGCTAGTGGCCACCCCGTCCCGAATCCCGCCTCGCGCTGTATTACGGATCACCAAGAGCGTGTCTACCCCTGGGCTTATCGATAGCAGCGTAATTGCCACAACGAAAGGGATAAACTGCGCATCAATAAGATTGAGTTCCATCATGGGCCAGGCTCGCTGAGTGATAAAAAATCGGGTAAGCGGATTAAATGGTTGATCTTACCTTTGCATGAGAGTGAGACAGACCGGCATCTCATCGGATTATCTGGTTGATGCTTCACCTACTGCTGGTGCATGTTTCCTTCGCTAATTCCAGCAAGA